>JAOXRX010000094.1 GCA_025800285.1 Alphaproteobacteria bacterium | reverse complement strand
CAGGCATAAAAATTGTTCTGTTATATATTTAAGGCAAAGTTTTTACAAAACACCAAGAGACATAAGATTAAATTGTTCTCATTACTGTGTTTATGAATTTCCATCTTCAAGAGAAAGAAATATGATATCATCAGAACTTGGTGTTGATAAGGAAAAATTTAAAAAAGCAACAAAAGAACCTTATTCATTTTTGTATGTTGACAAACCAATGAAAAGAATAAAAAAAGAATTTTTATGGAAATGTATAAACAATTATAATGTATAATCATTAAATAAAAATGGGAATATTCAATCAACAATCTATTAATCCACAACGAGGAGGGGTATCAATTTTGAGAGGATTGCAAGGAACACCAGGTGTTGGTTTTAGTCTTACAAAAGATGGAAATTATGATATGGTGAATAAAAAACTAAAAAATGTTGGTGAAGGTGTTGAAAGTAGTGATGCAATCACAAAACATCAATTGGAAGTATCAATGAATACTAAACTCAATAAAACTTCATTAAGCAATTATGTCAAAAGAATTCATCAGAAGTCGGTGCAGACCTCGATATGAAAGGTTATGCCATAAAAAAATATGAAAGTCACTCCTGGTAATGATGCAAGTGCCACTTCAAGAAAATATGTTGATAGAAAGATTGCTACTAAAGCTGATAAAAATGATCTCAATAGTTATTTGAAACTTCATGGAACTAAACAAATGCAAGCCAATTTAAAAATGAATAATAAATGAATAACTGGATTAACTAATGTACCCGCTTATGTTGGAGAAGCGGTAAATAA
>JAOXRX010000093.1 GCA_025800285.1 Alphaproteobacteria bacterium | reverse complement strand
CTCAAACTTCCAAGTAAATATAAAGATTCAAGTTTGGGTGAATTACAAAAAGCTTTTGAAAAAGGAAAGGAAGAGAGAGCCAATCTTAAAAAATCTATTAAAAATGTTGCAGAATACAAAAAAGATACTCTTACATGTTTGATTTTAGCTTTTCCAATTAAAGGACAACGAGCAAAAGATAAATCTAAAGAACTTATCAGAGAATATAATATCATGCAAATTCTTATCAATAATATGGGGCGACTCAGAAATTATAAAAAAATAACAGGCATTGGCATCATCCATTTCAATAACCCTCAACAACTTGTCGACAGACTTGAATTACTTGCCGGCTCCATCTTTGCTGGTAATAACTGTGTAAAGCAAGAGTTCTCTCAAATCGCGCATCTTCTTCATCAACTTAAAATCATCACAAAAAAAACATTAAATGATCTTTTGAAAAAATATATATTGTTTAAATAAAATAATGGAAAGAGCTATTCACATTTCTTCAATCAACAGAGAAAAAACTGGAGAAAACAGACCAGATAATTTCCTGATAAAGTTTAAACCCTCTCTGAAACTTGATCCTGAAATGAAACACTC
>JAOXRX010000092.1 GCA_025800285.1 Alphaproteobacteria bacterium | reverse complement strand
GTCTTCCATTTGCAGTAACACTTAATCTTTTTATCAATGTATTTGAATCCTTCACAATTCCATTATGGTCTGTGAGAGTAAGTGCTGCACCATCTGCTAATTTGTCACCTTTAAAATCAACAGATAATCTTGAATTATACCAATTAAATGGAGTAGCCTCTCCTGAATTATCTGCAACAATTCTCATGCCTTCTCTTTTTTGTTCATTGGTGTTTCCTGGAGTAATATTGAGAGTTTGTTCAAGGTCGAAAACAACATCTTCATATCTTTCAAGATATTTTGGATTTCTAAAGGATTTCATATTTATTTTAAAGATTATATAATTTTATTAATTTCAATCATTCAAAATGTAATTCACTCTTTGATTTATATCTTCTAGAGTCATTTTTTGGGTTGGATTTTTTTTAATACTTCCTTCATTAAAAGTGACTTTTTTAAGAGTATTATTTTTGACAACTTTTCAATTATTTTATCACCAGCCATTTTACCAACATGTTCACCAGTTTTTGTAGCAGCTGTTGTAATTGCTTTAGTGGAGGTTGTCTTAGCCGCTTTTTTCATTGTCTTTCCAAATAACTTCGAACCAAAAGATTTGAATACATCCATCACTCCCTCACCATAAATATGTTGTTTTGTATATCTTCCCAATTCGGGGTCATATTTCTTTTTGAATTCTGATTGTCTCATCATTTTATTTTAAGAGAATATTATCTTGAATGAAGTATTAAAGTCATAAACCAATCGATACCATTAAAATTCACAGGTCTTCCAAGAGAATCTGTTACATAAATTCTCATTTCAAAAATACTGTTAGATGAAACAGGACAGTATAAAGTTCTTCGAGGTTCAAAAGTAAATGGGTAAGACCTTATGAGATTATCAGTTGGTATCACAGCAATAGTATTAGTATTTATTCCATCTACAATGCTATCTTTTATTGCATTTGTGTTAATATTTAAACTATCAATC
>JAOXRX010000091.1 GCA_025800285.1 Alphaproteobacteria bacterium | reverse complement strand
CCATCTTTAAAAGTGACAGTATTCCAATTTCTACCACGATCATTTGAGTATTTGATTGTGTTATTATTATAACTACTTCTGATATTATACCAGGAATAAGTCATTGTCAATCGGTCAATAGCAAGGAAGTGTTTCTTTTCAGGATTGAGTTTCAGAGAAGGATTAAACTTTATCAAGAAATTATCTGGTCTATTTTCTCCAGTTTTTTCTCTTTTGATTGAAGAAATATGTATAGTTCTTTCCATTATTTTATCTTAACAATATATATTTTTTCAAAAGATCATTAAGTGTTTTTTTGGAGATGACTTTGAGTTGATGAAGAAGATGAGCGATTTGTGAGAACTCTTGCTTTACACCATTGTTTCCGGCCAAGATTGAACCAGCAAGAAGTTCTAGTCTTTTGACTAGTTGTTGAGGATTCTTGGAGTGAATTATGCCTGTGCCTGTTAATTTTTTATAATTTCTGAGTTGACCCATATATTAATAAAAATTTGCATTATATTATATTCTTTGATAAGTTCTTTAGAGTTTTCTTTGGATTGTTGGCCTTTA
>JAOXRX010000090.1 GCA_025800285.1 Alphaproteobacteria bacterium | reverse complement strand
CAGACTTTATTCAACTTTGATTGATATTGACAAAAAATGAATGAGAAACTAGAATCGACCAAAAGAGCGTTTTTTTATAAAGGGGCCGATATTTTTAATAATTGTATATGAACCTGTTTAGGAACTGCTCGCTAGCTATCTTCTCAACCTGACGACCACAATGTTTTGCCTCGCAAGGACGAAAATAAATTAATTCTGGCGCGTAACATAAGTGAAAATGAATAATTAGTCCAGTGAAAACTGATCGCCGATCCTCTGGTGATGAAAGGACGATTACTTCTTTATTAAGAAGAGATGACAAGTGAGAAAGACACTCTTTGGCACCTATTAACACGCTTCGCGACCACAGATTAAAAGTCTCTGCGTGAAGCGATACTTACAGTAAAATCATCTTCCGTCCTCTCATGGTTTGGTATTTTTAATTTTAGTAGGACCTTTCTGAAAACGACAGTTTTGTGAATGAAAGCTTCCTAATAAAGATTATTACTGAATCAAATAGCACGCACTTTTACTTTGCTGGTGGCACTGTAGAAAACAATTTTATGCAAGAAACATGTTTATTAGTGTTGTCATTTCTACACATGCTGTTAACGATAGCATTGCAGTAAACAACTGTATGAAATAAATATTGTTGGAAAAAATAAAAAAATTATTAAAATAGTAGAATGGTAAAGCTAATAATTATTTTTTTTTTCTGCTATTCCATTGCTTGATAAATAGTAGCATTTAGTAGTAGTTAGCCATATTGCAAGGGGGTAACCAAAACACTAGTGTTTTGTTTACGGGGATACCCAAAGCGCGAGGATACCCAAAACACTGTGACTAACTTCGCCAATGAAATATTTTTAAATTAAAAAAACAAAACAAAAACAAAC
>JAOXRX010000089.1 GCA_025800285.1 Alphaproteobacteria bacterium | reverse complement strand
TCCGATCTCATCTGTCATTATTCCATCACCTTTTAGGTTTTTTTTCCCCCGATGAACTACTTTTTACATACCGCACTTTCTTTATTCCACAAACAGGACAAGTACGATAAAATTGTCTTCTTCCGTTTTTACCTGTTTGATATCCACTTGGTTCTGCACATGGCGTAACTCTTTTATCTTTGATGCAATAGGATTCATTCATTTTATATTTAGATTATATAAAAATAAAGTAATTTAAAAATAATAGATTATAATAAAATGGAAGAAGAATCTTTATCATTTGAATCCGAAAATGAATTTGAAAGAGAAATAATAAACATTAAAGAATTTGGAAAAGTACTTCCTGAAAATATTGTAAAATGCATTAATGAAGAAAGGAAAAAAAGTAAGAATCTCAATAGAGGATTATTTGAATTAGAGATAGACATGTTTGAAGTTGTTGTCAGAGATATAAAATCACGACCAGGCCGCCCATCCAAAACACTTTCAAAATTACAAGATTTGATCAGACTTTATTCGTCTTTGATGGATGTTGATAAAAAAATGAGTGACTTAAAAAACGGATTTAAACAATATTTTGAAAAAGAGTCAGAAAGAGATTTTGTTTTATCTTAATAATTTTATATCATTTCAATAAGATATAAAATTAATCCAAAAACTTATGATTAATGAAATAGTCTTTAATGAAATCACTATTGTCATGATCAAAGTCTTCATGATGAATAACATCTAAAATACTCTTTCCTTTTTGTCTTTCAATCAAATAGTATAAACACCAATAACCACAAAGAACTGTATCTCGATTTTGTATTTCATCTTGAGAATAAATAACCTTTTTTCCAGAAGTTGAAAGATAGTGGTGAATTTCATGTGGCATAATTAAACCAAATGGATCAAAGTATTCAACTATCTGTTTATCAATGTTTCTGTAACATACCCAATGCGTACCGGATCCTTTAATTGAATCCAAATTAATTATACCGCATTCTTTATTTTTCATTTGATCAGGAAGTCGATCTCTGGAGTAAATACTTCTGAAATACTTTATCCCCAAATCATCAGTCCGTTTTTCGAGATCAAAGTTGGAAAGAGGTTTATTTACAAAATGCTTCCAAGTATTGGGATGCCGCTGAAAGGACTGTTTTTTCCTAACAACAATCCCTGGCCTTTTTTTCCCTTTCCTTTTTTCTTTCCCATTCCAATAGTTTCTCCCCATTTTCCATAAAATGGAGGTGGGTACATTGGAAATTTTCCTCCTGATTGTGGAAGATAAACATTTGAATAAGGACTTGGTGGTGGATGAGGTGGTATTTTATCCACTTGAAGACCTTTAACAAACATTTTGGAAACAAGTTCTATTGCTATTGGTATTCCAATGGAAGTAAGTGT
>JAOXRX010000088.1 GCA_025800285.1 Alphaproteobacteria bacterium | reverse complement strand
ATCATCATTGAACAAGAAAATATGAGTGTAATCAGGGTCTAATTCATCTATGTAGTGTGCCGATGCTTTTATAAGATTATCAGAAGCCTGTTCATATGTAGATATTCTTTGTGAATAAGATGTTAAATCGTTGATATTATCTGTACATTATATTTCACTTTTAGTCTAAGTGTATTAGATTACGAAAAATAGTTTCATTTTCTTTGAGTTTTTGATTATTACCTAGAACACATAAGTAGTTTTTATCTATTACTTTTTGAAGGATGTTTGAAATCTCCTTTAACTCATTCACAGTAACTCCAAGAATTTCATCTCTTTCTTTTTGTAAATCTGTGTATGTAATGTTTCTAATATAATGTGATGTTTTAATGATACCGCTAGCTTTAGGATTAAGAGTTCTGTCTAGATCACTTATTGTTCCAATAATGCAATTTCGTAAAATATTCGATTCAGAGTTAAGATTATTAAAATAAATTTTTGTCTGGTTATACATGTTTAAAGTTCTCACTAAATGAGGATCTTTATATGATGTAATCATCATATTACCGTTTTTTTGAACTAACAGCTTACACCCATAGGCTCCACCATTTTCTCGTATTTTTTTGTATAGGAAATCATTGTTAATTATTGTTTGAAATACTTTCATAGCTCCTGAATAGTTATAACCTAGTTTTTTATAGTTAAAACCCTTTGAGATATATTGCAAACTTAATGAACACATGATTCCTTCATTTAATTGTTGTGCCTTGAAGTTATGATTAAGTTTCTCCATCTTCTCATTTGAAATACCAACCAAAGCTTTCTCATAATGGTTCATGAACTCATGAAATCCGACATGGTCACCCGTATAACTAATTAATAGATTATAACAGTTAAATACTTTTTTATAAACTTTATTAAGCTTGATGATTACATCTTGCGAATTAATATCAAAATCCTTTATTAATTTGATTATGAACCAATAAAACTTAAATCCCTTAATTTCCTCTTGATATTTTGCTGGTTCACTAAAGTATGATGTTAAACGATTTGAGGTAAATGTATCTCCAAATTTGTTGAATGTCATCTGATATTTAGATTTAATGGTTGAAAGGATCTCGCGTATTTTTGTAGTGTTGTCAATTAATGTATCTTTAATTATTATGTTGATAAAATAGAACATATTTAATAATTTATTAGAATGTACTTTTGATGAAACAACCATTTTAGGATAATATAAATCGAGGTTATTTATGTCAGTATATACACGTGTCAGTAGCTCAATACCACCAGTAGATTTGTAAATTGCATTTGAAAGTTCATAACTAGTCATGGTATCTGTATCCAGGTTTCCTAATAAATATGTTAATACTTCGAGGTATTTTATTTCCTCACAATCTAATATCTTTGTATCAAAAAGTAACTCTATATATGCTACACTTTGAGTACATGTGTTATTGTATATTATTGTTATATTGTTCTCTTTGTATATTTCTTGGAGATGTATGGGTACTGTTTGATTTATGTCGTTTATACTTAGTTTTGGAATTGTATCTATACATTCTTTAGAATCTTCAGTTAACTGCCTCGTGCGAAGTTCATTATTCTCTTCGATTAATAATTTTAACTGATTGGGATCCATTGACTCTTTATGCTTTTCTAGTTTTTTCTGCAATGAGTTTCTTTTACTTTCAAGAAGTTTCCTAGGTTCCAAAGTTATTATTGATGAATGCTGATTATTTAATAGATTTGTTTCAATAAACTTCTCAAAAAAATTCGATTTAATTTTGTCTCTTAACATCTTAATATGATAATTGAATGATAAAATATCAGTTGGATGGCCATCATATAGCCATGAACTTAACGATAACATATTGTAAATTGAGCCTTTTGTTGCATATCCGTAGTTTTCAAGTAAATTAAATTCAATAATATTAACAGACTTTTCTAGCAAGCCTTTATCTATTCCGGTAGAAATAATTCGAGAGAGACTATAATAAATTGCATCCTCAAACTCACTTTTTTGTGATATTTCTGCGTTTGCTACTATTATCGATAAATGGATTTGTTTACCACTTCCGATGTTACAAATGACATTATCGCCTATTCCAGAATTAAGAAGAGAATTTCTCAGAATACCAGTAGATTTGTCGGTTAATATGATTTTGAGTACTAATGAAATTAGATGAATATCAACATTTTTAGCTTCACCTATAACAAAGTTCATACTTAAATAAGTATTCTTAGATATATCATCATTTGATAATATATCATAGTAGTCAGATAATCTTATTCTCTCTGAAAACTTGTTTTGTAATGGTATGTTGATGTTTTCACCTGTCTTCTTGAACTTCGAAAGATATTCCTTATCTATATGTTTAAGATATTTTTGAATATCACCATCACCATAAATAAAAAAATAGCTGTTCTGAGGATGATAATGTTTTAAATAATACTCTTTAAGTTCCTCATATCTTAGGTTAGGAATATAATCAGGATCTCCTGCGTATGAATACTTGTAAGGAGTATCAGGATAAAGAGATAAATTAATTAAATCTTTCAATTTACTCATTGGAGAAGAATAAGTGCTTAGCATTTCATTATAAACTACACCTTTATATTTAATCTGGTCATTATTACTATTAATATTGTAATGCCAACCCTCTTGCATGAATATTCTTTTATCTTTCATAAACTTAGGGAAAAACACACTGTCTAAGTATACATCCATATAGTTTTCAAAATCTTTGTTATTCTTACTTGATATTGAATAAATAGTTTTATCATTAAAAGTCATTGCATTAACATAATTTTTTAACGATCCTTTGGACATATCTACTATTGGGGCCTTTGTCTTATACTTTCGAGAACCCAGTAATACACAATGCTCAATAATGTGAGATACACCTGTATTGTTATTAGGTGGTGTTTTGAATGAAATTGAAAAGACTTTGTCATTATCCTTATTTTGGATATGCAATAGTTTTGCTCCGCTAATTGTGTGAACATAAAGATTAGCAATTGAATCTATTGCCTTAATATTTTGAGTTTCAAGCAACTGAAACCCATTATAAAACTTATTTTTTTTAGTTTTCATGTTTACCTCCTACCACTACGATTGAGCATGTGAATCAAATTATTTATAGTATAAAACATGAAAATATACTTGTAAATTTAATTTAATTAAAAAGTTAGGAGTGCATCCTTTTAATATAATTGTTATTCGCTGGAATAATTCGGTGAATAAGGTTATAGTTTAGTTGCAGATTCGATATAACAAGAAGAAATATAGAAATAAATTCAAGTAACGAGAAAAAATGATTGACAAAGTATATTAATGTATAATATAGTGTTATAAATGGTTATATTACATAGTTTAACATCTAATCCGATTTTGTTCATAAAAACAGAAAAAAATCATTAATACATATCATTTCTATGGTTATATTTATACATTGTTGATAGAAGGCAAGAATAGATTGTTTAGTTTTTGTTTATTGTGAGATATTAAAACTCGTTAAGCATACAAAAAAATTGAAAGGAGGATAGGATGAACTTAATCAAATATGGTTAATCTTTTTAAAGCTTAAAAAGTGATATGCATTTGGTAAGAATTGTTGAATTGATTAAATTTTCTGAACATTCAATCAGTATATATGTTTTGAAACTAACGTTTATCAATTGCGTATTAAGGATGGCGTTCAGATTGCTATCATAATTATCATCATAATAAAATAAGTAAATAATAAAAAAAGGAGGAAACTATGAATAATTTATTGAAATTACAAGAACTTGAAGATGTTAAAGAGTTTGACTACGTTGAAGCAAGTTGTACTTCTTGTGCAGCTAGTAGTTGTAATGGAGACGGCGGTAGCGGTGGCAATGTAATGCTTTAAAAGCAATTACTGTAAAAAAGTTATGTATAGAATAATAGGAGGACAAAATGAATAATTTACTTAAATTACAAGAACTGGAAGAAGTTAAAGAGTTTGATTATGTTGAAGCTAGTTGCACTTCTTGTGGATCACAAAGTTGTAATGGAGACGGTGGTAGTGGTGGTAATGTAATGTTATAATCAAGGAAATGAATCACTCTATAAACATATATTATTTAGGAGGAACACGTGAATAGTTTATTGAAGTTGCAGGAAATGGAAGAAACTAAAGAATTTGATTATGTTGAGGCTAGTTGTACCTCGTGTGGATCACAAAGTTGTGATGGCGGTGGTGGTAGTGGTGGTAATGTAATGCTATAATGCACATTATTCGTTTATGAACTGGCGCTTATCATTGAGCATTATGAAACCACCGAAAGGTGGTTTTATAGTGTTATAACTGTGAATTGATTTACTATTTGGAGGTATAGATGAGAAAAAAAAGTTTAATAGCAGAATATGGTAATAGAAAACTATTAGTTTTAAATTACTTCTTTATGATTGTTACAGCATTGGATGGTGTAGTTATCCCGTCAATTATCGCTTCATTAATAATGGCGATTGAGCAGGGTGAAGTTCGTCAGTTATATACAAACTTTATATTGGGTATACTAGCTTACTTGATTATACGTACAGGATTGTTTTTGTGGCAGATTTATAGACAAAAGCTAATAGCCTCGTTTAATTTTTCAGTGAAAAAACAGTTAAGTGATGGAATATTTATTAGGAATTATGAAATTAATAATGACTCATTGTACAGTCTTATTGTTAATGATTTTAAACTACTTGAAACACATTATATAAGTTCTTACTTGAGTTTAGTTTATTGTGTTATTTTCTCTGCAATTTCTGCAATATATGTTTTAGTAATAGACTTCAAACTAGGTTCATTATTTATAATAAGTTCTGTATTTCCGTTAATTGTGCCTAAGTGTTTTGAGAGGAAAATTCAGAGGGCAACGGAAAGATGGTCAGCAATGAGTAATGACTTTCTAAAAACTTTAAGAGAAAATTTAGATGGTAATTTCGTAATTAGATTATTTGATAGAGAGATAGTGTTTTTAAAGAAATTGCTTAGAAAGTTAAAGGATGTTGAAGAATCAAATTATGTAATGAATAAGTTGGTTTTTGTTTCTGGTTGGATTGCAAATTTATCTTCAGGAATATTTACATTTGTACCTTTAATGATTGGTGGATATTTTACAATAAAAGGTTCAATATCCTTATCTCAGTTAATGGCTGTTTATCTAGCTAGTGACAGAATTATTTCTCCATTACTTAATGGAATTAATCACTATAATCGTGTAAAGTCAACATATGGTATTCGTGAAAATATATCTAATATTATTTTAAATAGTTCAGTTTACCAAGATAATGAGCAGAACAATACAATTGATAATATTTTTCCTATAGAACTTAAGTCAATTAGTTTAAGTTATGGGGAGAACAAGGTTTTTGATAATTTAGGTTTACAAATACATAAAGGAGATAAAATTCTTTTAAAAGGAGAGTCTGGAAGTGGTAAAAGCTCATTAATAAGTATCTTAATGGGGCTGAATAAAAATTATATTGGATCTGTTACTTTTGATAATGAAAATGCAGAGAATTACACAACAAAAGCTAAAAGTTTTAAAATAGGATATTTTTCTCAAATGCAATTTATGTTTGATGATACAATAGTGAATAATATAACATTAGGACATGAGTATCCTCAAGATGCTATAAATTTAGTATTGCAAAAAGTGAAATTGCTAGGTGTAGTTAATGAAAAAGGACTTGATTTTAATATTGGGATTAATGGTGAAAATCTTTCTGGTGGACAGAATGCAAGAATTGCATTGGCTAGACTATTGTTACAAGAATATGATTTATTACTTTTAGATGAGTTTTCATCATCATTAGACAAAAATACACATGATGAAATTAGATCAGTAATATTCAATGAATATGACTCATTTATTGAAATATCCCACTCTGAAAGTATTAGCAGTTCAGGATTTACTAAAATAATGAACATTGATAATTTTGGGATAAATGTTAAAATGCTAGATAAAACTGATGCGATCAATGAGATAAGTTAGTACTATTTAAAACTTATTAATTAGGAGGAAGAAATAATTCATAGCATCTATGTTCTAGATAAATTCATTGAAATTAGATGAAACATGTAGTGAAACTACTATATGTTTATTATATATGAGTTGCGCAAAATAATTGAGAGTTATCCACAGGCAAATTCAAGAAATCTAAAGCCATGAACAAAAAAAAGGACACCAAAATAAGAGTGATGAAAAATAGATTCATCTCAATTATGATATTAGTGTTCTGATA
>JAOXRX010000087.1 GCA_025800285.1 Alphaproteobacteria bacterium | reverse complement strand
GAGCAATTCAGTTAAATGGCTAAAAATAAGAAATCACGTGATATCAGTGAAACTGTCTGAACGACCCCATATTTTGTCCCCAGCAAAATGTTAGTCCAAATCATTTTTACAAGATAGGAAAGTTTAAAAAAATTAAAGAACAAAAGAACAAAAGAACAAAAGAACAAAATATTAAAGAACAAAGACAAAATACTGGAAAATATCTGTCATTCTTTAGATGCTCTGTTGCCATGACAACGTCCTATAGCGAAGAATTGACAACCGATAAATAAGGGTAATTATGTTGGTAACCTTACTGGTGAATCTCAGAAACAGCGATAGCAAGACAAGAGAACTAGAGTTTCTTCTGTAACCCATGCCAGTTCGTATGGTCACTTTTGTAAAATCTCTAGGGAGCCACCTTAACTCATTTCTATCAGCTCCAGCATGCAATTTTTAAATGTAAGTCTTGCGGGAAGGTAGTTTATTTATTAGAGACAAGGGCAATCAGGGAGTTTTTTGATAGATAACTTTTAAAAGTTCTGTATTTGTTTTTAATAAAAACACAGGCTTCCACAGAAATAACGTGCTCTGCTCAATGCCTATTTTAAATACACGTGATAT
>JAOXRX010000086.1 GCA_025800285.1 Alphaproteobacteria bacterium | reverse complement strand
GGCCACTTACTGCAAGAGGATTATTCACATAGAGACTTCTGCCTGTTTATAGGGCCAAAAAATTGTTTTGATGTTAGCAGTGTTTGTAACAATGGTGATAGTGAGGTTTTAATGCAGCCTGCTTATTTTCTTTGCAGGTTTATATTTTACCAGCCTGTTATTTTTCAGTACAATGCGAGGTAGTACATTTGATTTGTCAATTTATTTGATGGCTTTGATATTAATCGTGTAATCAGAGCTATTAACAAAAAATAAATAAAAAAAAGATATTGAAAGGGCGGTTTGGAATGGTTCCTCTTGTCCAACCCAGCACCCCCCACCCCGACAACTGTATGAATATCCACTTTATGGGCTTTGCTCTTATCCAAACAGTACCAGTCTCACCCCTTTATGTCACTTTATTGTACCTGAAAGCATTCAGAGAACATTAATAATAACGTTAAATAATTAAATTATTTGTGTTGAAGTTTGATTTCTGTTTTAGTACTTTGATTTTCTATTGTTTATAATTTGTACCAGATTATCATTGTAAGTTCAAAATAAAGATTAACAGCATAAAGTTTACCATCATCATACTCTGAATCGAAATTTAATACTTATCGTCTCTG
>JAOXRX010000085.1 GCA_025800285.1 Alphaproteobacteria bacterium | reverse complement strand
TAAACCTTTGGTCAGGCACTTCAAACACTAATTTAACATATTAATTTTTAAAATTTTAACTCAATTTTAATATCACAATGAAGCTGAGTGCTTCCTCTTCCAGATAAGATATTGTTTTCGTAAATAACATGTAATTTTATTAAAATATTTTTAAGTTTACCTGAACTACTCCACTACTTCAACCTTATGCAGTCAAGTAGGATTCAATGGGAAAATTAATGTTAACTTTTTTATACTTTGTTATATGAAAGTGTTCAAGGTCTCATTTTAAAGAGGAGAGTTCATTGCACATGCTCAAGAAAAATTAGCTACTTCTAGCATTCCACAAAGGCTACAATCATGATTGTCTGAGCATTTCATGAGAGTATAAGTTAAAAGTGTCCATTAGAGGGCAGTGCTCACCATCTGGGAAGACTAAAATTAAAATGTAACAAAAAATATTATGAACATGGTCATTGTGAATAATTTTTTCCTTTACAACATTTTAGTAAGACTTCTCATATTCCTAATATTACATTAATTAAGTTAATCCTCTCTCCAAATCATGCCCAAAAACCTACTTTTTGGACTTGACCTGTCTATTTTAATAGACCATAATTCTTCTAATTTTTGGGCTAGGACAATAATTTATAGCTCATTTGATAGGTAAAACATCAAAGTTTCAACTAATTTAATAACTTTAGTTAAAAATAGTTGCAGTGACCTGTAAACCTGAAAAAACTGTGCGTATAGAGCATTT
>JAOXRX010000084.1 GCA_025800285.1 Alphaproteobacteria bacterium | reverse complement strand
GTTACAGTAGTAGTAATTGGTTTTTTAACAGTTTCTTCTTCAGATTCTTCATCTAAAATTTCTTGTAATCTTTTTCTCTCTTTTCTCAACTCTCTAATACTATAAATTTGTTCTTTAGATCTATCCAAATAATAATCTCTTGATTCAATTTTTCCTTCTTCTTTTGCTTTATTTGCTAAATCAACTAATTTATCTGAACTATCTATGTCTTGATTAATGCGCGCATCTATTATTTTTATTTTTTCTTTAATAACTTTAGCTTCATCTTCTTTTTCTGGTTCTTCAATCGCATCTAATGTTGCTTCATAACCTGGAAGTTGTTGCAAATCCCATTTTTTTACTTCATCCATTTTATCAAAACCTGAAGTTATAGCAAGTCTGTTTTTATCGAGACCTTCAGTCAAAGCAAGTTGATTATCTTGAAGTTGTTTAATTAATTTATTTTGCTGTGTATCAATGCTCTCTTTCACTGCTTCAGAAGTTTCAATCAATGGTTTGAAAGTTTCTGTAAGACCTTCTCTCAAATTTTGTTTTTCATGAATATAAGACTTTATATGACTTCTGACTTCACGAGCTGCTTCATCAGCTTCTATTTTATTTTGGATAATCTTTTTGGTTTCCTCAAGATCCATTTTATTCTATGATTATAATAAAAATGGAAATACCAAACTATGATGATGATACCAAAAATAAAAATTTCAAACAACGTTATTCATTTATGCCAAATGATACTTTCCGTATGTTAATATGTGGAAACAGTGGTAGTGGAAAAACTAATTTGTTATATCATATGTTGTTTGAACCATTGTTATATTATGATAAGATTTATCTTTATGCAAAAAATCTCGAACAGGAAAAGTATCAAAATTTGATGAAAGAAATGAATGAAGCAAGTAGTGAAGAAGCTGGGTACAATATTATGGAAGTCAGCAATGACGCAATTATTCCTATTAGTCATTTACCTTA
>JAOXRX010000083.1 GCA_025800285.1 Alphaproteobacteria bacterium | reverse complement strand
ATTAGATGAAAATTATTTACCTTTTTCTACCATAAGAAACATTACAGATATCTGCATAGCTGGTTTTACATTTTGGGATATAAACTATTCTATGGCAAAAATTATGTTTTATTACTTTGATTATTTCGTTTAGGTAATGATATATTCAAACTTAGGAAACTATTGATTACAGAAAAGCTCTATCTTATTAACATCCCCTAGCAGTAGTATCTATAACTCTTCTTTATTGTATGTAATCATAAGGTTTAAGCTGTTATGATTTTATACCAAATGGTGCTCCCAGAGCTAAATTCATGGTCTTAGTCAGTGAGGGAAAATTGTATTGAATCAAATTTTCATCGATAAATCTAAATCTCCAATTTTGAAGCCTCCAATGTCCAAATTTGGCCATAGTGCATAAAATAAAAAAATTGGCAAATGTAGCATACTTTTATTCATCACTTCATAATTTTTTTGTGCAAAGCCGTTTAATAGCTGTTTTTGTTAGCGTTATGTGCACCACTTTTTACACTATTTTGTTCAAAAAAGTCAAACGAAGACGACTTTTTAGCTCATATTTTTGTATGGATTGGAAAGTTACCTCTTCTCTATGGTCATAGCTAATAGGAAAAAAAAAATTTGAACATTTGGACGAAAATCAAAGGCGTGAGCCTTGATCATAGCTAGAAGATAAAATTTCACAGGAAAATAGTCAAAATTAGGGGGGGTCCCTCTTTAAAAAGATAGCGCCTGGTCAATTTTCCATGTAGAGAGCTGAAAATTGAGATTTAGACTCGCCATACCATAGGGAAGGAGTGATTAGACGTCCTCCTCTCAACTCCGTTTTACCAATCACCCTACCCCCCCCCACCCCTCCATAACTCCCTCCATTTCCAACTC
>JAOXRX010000082.1 GCA_025800285.1 Alphaproteobacteria bacterium | reverse complement strand
ACCAGGATTATTTCAGAGATTTATTAAAAAATAAAGCAATTTTTTACACAGAAAAAGGGGTAAATAAAGCTAAAGCATTAAATGAAAATCCACGAAAAGATACAGAAAAACAAACTGAAAATTATAATACTTTAGGAGATTATATCAACAACATAAGTAAACTTGGAAGTTATGCTGAAAAAACAAGACAAGGAATCATTCACTTCAACAACCCTCAACAACTAGTTAACAGACTAGAACTTCTTGCTGGATCTATCTTTGCTGGAAACAATGGTGTAAAGCAAGAGTTTTCACAAATCGCTCATCTTCTCCATCAACTCAAAGTCATCTAAAAAAAACATTAAATGATCTTTTGAAAAAATATATATTGTTTAAATAAAATAATGGAAAGAGCTATTCACATTTCTTCAATCATTAGAGAAAAAACTGGTGAAAACAGACCAGATAATTTCTTGATAAAGTTTAATCCAACTTTAAAACTTGATCCTGAAAAGAAACACTCTCTTGCTATTGACCGATTGACAATGACTTATTCTTGGTATATCAGAAGTAGTTACAATAATAACACAATAAAATTCTCAAATGATCGAGGTGCTAATTGGAATACTGTCACTTTCAAAGATGGTATGTATTCTTATACTGACATTAATGATTATCTTCATCAGTATATGGAAAGACAAAATCA
>JAOXRX010000081.1 GCA_025800285.1 Alphaproteobacteria bacterium | reverse complement strand
GCGACTGAAAGGAGTCGAAAAATCTTTTCACTATGCTATTTTATTATGTGGTCATTCTGAGTGTAACGAAGAATCTTTCCACTATGCTATATTATTATGTGGTCATTCTGAGTGTAACGAAGAATCTTTTCGAGCTTGTGGAATGTGAATTTATATCCAGTTGCACAGTGAGATTCTTCTTCGCTCTGCTAATCAGAATGACGAGCTGAGGAGAAGGCAATAACATATATAAGACATATAACAGTGAAAATTAAAGTAATCTTAAATATTTAACAATAATATAAAATAGCTCTTGCAAGAGCAAAAACTCTGTGCTACTCTTTAAATATAATATATTATAAAAGGAAGAGGAAGAGATGATATTAATATACATAGCTTTATTCATGACTGTAATTCTATCTTTTTGGGGATTGCAAATTTATAACTACAATGCGAAAATAGACAGAACTGTTATGAACAGTTTCTCGCAACAATTAATGCTAGAGCACCAACAAGCAGTTGATACGGCTCAAGATCCTTTTCTTTTAGGAGATATAAATCTCGATGAGATTTTAGGAAACCTGTATGCAAATGACACAGTAATTTATCCTACATCTCCAAATAATTTCTTAAAAAAGTGTTACGACACAAGTGGAACATCTCAAAACTGTTTCGGAGCAGGTGGTCTATACCAAAGAACATATGATGAAAATCTTTATCAAATAAAAAACAAAGTAACTGCAGATCCGAATATAGGTTGGGTGCAGTTAGTTTCTTTTGTTGATATGTCAGAGAGTGCTCCTATTTCTCAAAGAGATTTATACAGAGCATTTGTGGATGAGCTGGGTTATAATTTGCAGTTTGGGCTAATAGATTCAAGTAATTCAGATGCATTTGGAGATTATATTGTTAGAACAGGTGTTACAGGAGTTAATGATAGAAGAGTATCATCGTCTTTACTAGAAAGCCCTTCTGGTAGAAGAGAGTGTTTAGATAGAAATAATGAATGTTTTGTGATGATTACAGACATAGCTCCAATTGCTAAAGTTTTAGCTAACGATGTTCTGGTAGATATAGGCGAGGTAAATGAGACAGTAAATATATATAATAAAGAATACCCAGGTGTTGTGATTAATGATGATCCTAAGGAGTTAACATTCTCAATATCTGATGGAATAAATGCAAATCCTCAAGTTAATCTATCAATTACCATTTCAGGATATAACGAAAAAGGTGAGTTGGTTCCTTCTCTTGATGGAGATGTAAATAAAAATGGCTTTAATGCTAATCTGTTAGATCTTGAAGATATTGTTTTCAAAGATGATAGTGGTAATGTGATAACAAATGCAGATAATGCTTATACAGAAGATATGGTTATTGAAGTTACTCCAAACTTTAATCAGTGGGGCGGAGCATTTGTAACAGTAACCGCTACTTATGAAGGAACAAATGTTAATGAGAGCAACTCTGTACAACAAGATAGTATGACTTTCTTAGTAATGTCTAGCTTTGAAGAAGAGTTCAAATGTAATGCAGCGGATCCATTAAGTGGGTTTAGCACAAGGAATGTTGGAGGAACAGATTATTTCTTGATAGGAAGTCAGTTAGACTCCTCAGATACAGAAAGAGCAACTAGCCAACTTTCATGTATATCTCAACATCAAACTGCAGCAACTATGGGAGCTAAGTATTTAATGGTAACAAATGCTGATTTTGAAAAACATAAGTTCCCTTGGTATACTTTAGGGACATTTACTGGAGAGCTTGATGGGGGGAGTCATTCTATTAATAAAATGCCTTCTGGTGGCAAAACTGGCATGTTCTGGAATGTAAGCGGTGCTACAATTAAGAATATTGATTTTATTGGAGGAGCTTTTGTTTCGCATGATTATCAGAAAAGAGGAGCGAATGCTTCTGGATTTATTTATGAAGCACGCGGAACTGTTGTAATAGAAAATATTTCTTTATCTGTTAACGTTAGAGCAGGTAGTAGACCTGGTAAAACTGGCTCAGCATATTCAGGAGGTTTAGTTAAATTATTACATGGAGGAGGAGTATTAAATATATCAGGTTTAAATTTAACATTTGAAGGTAATGTATATGGAGGTGATTTTAAACATCCTTTTTCAGGATCGACAGGTAACTTAGGTGGCGTTGTCGGAGATTCGTATGGAAATATAAATATAGCTAATTCAAATATTAAAATTAATGTAACATCTTATGTTAATGGTGTAGGAGGAATTACTCCTTATTTAAGGAATAATAATATTACAGTAGATAATGTATCTGTTGATATTACTAATAATGGAGGTCATTATATAGGTGGCTTTGTTGGATATAGTGAGGGGAGAATGACAATAACAAATTCCCATTCTTCTGGAACCATAAGAGGTACAGATAATATTGGAGGATTCGTTGGCTCAGGTAATATTCAAGAGATAACAAATTCTTATTCTTCTGGGATTATAAGCGGTAGAAGTAATGTAGGAGGTCTTGTTGGAGATGGTCCATCAGATTTAATTATAAATGATAGTTATTCAACAGCTGATGTGAATGGTGCTAACTCTGTTGGAGGGCTTGTCGGAAGAGATGCTAAAGAAGTAAATAGATCATATTTCTCAGGGAATGTAACAGGAGGTGGACAAGATATTGGGGGTCTTGTAGGATATTCTCCTGCTTCTATTAACATATTTAACTCATATTCTTCAGGTTCTGTAAAAGGAGGTCATGATGTTGGTGGCTTAATCGGAGATACTTCAGCAAAAACTGTAATTAAAGAGTCTTATTCTAGAGCTGCAATATCAGGAAGCTATCATATAGGAGGTCTTGTAGGGGATGGTTCTTTCGGTTTGTCTATAAACGATTCATATCGTTTAGGTAATGTAGTAGGAACTGGAGAAAATGTAGGAGGACTTGTTGGGCATTCAGTAAAAGAGATAACAAATTCTTATGCTTTTGGCCATGTACATGGTACTCATGACACAGGTGGTTTAGTTGGAGAAAATACTGCTGTTGCAAATGCTATTATTAAAGGAAGCTTCTTCGATGGTGGAGATGTAAAAGGAGGATATAGAGTTGGAGGTCTTGTCGGACAGGGAAATAACACTTTAACTGTTAGAGAGTCTTATGCTAAAGCGGATGTATCTGGAACAGGATATGATGTGGGAGGACTTGTTGGATATAGATTCTTAAATCTACTTAACTCTTATCATGAAGGAGAAGTTGAGGGCTCTATAGATACTGTTGGAGGAGTTGTTGGGTTTTCTGATGGAGTGAATATGAAAATTAACAATGTTTTCCATAGGGATGGTTCTGTTACAGCTCCAAATGGTAAAAGAGTTGGTGGACTAGTTGGTGTAGGAAGTAACACTATGGTTATAGAAGATTCTTATGCAAAAGCGGATATAACTGGTAAATATAGAGATATAGGAGGCCTTGTAGGGTGGAGCGCGGGAAGAGTTTCAAACTCATATCATATTGGGAATGTGGAAAGCTTAAACTCTCATGCTGTTGGAGGTCTAGTTGGCTCCGTAGATCCTGCTAAGCTAATAATTAATAATAGCTATCATGTTGGCAGGGACGTGTCTGGTCATCATGCAATTGGAGGTCTAGTTGGCTGGGGACACAATGATATGGAAATAATAGATTCTTATTCTAAAGGAAATGTAACAGCGACAGCTCATAATGGATATGGTAATTCTTTAGCTGGCGGGCTAGTTGGTTATAGATTCAAAACAATAGAGAATTCTTATGCTGTTGGTAATATAACAGGTCCTTATAACTCTATTGGAGGATTGGCTGGTTATACAGAAGCAACAAACCCATCTGTTAAAAATTCTTTCTTTGAGGGGCAGGCAAGAGGTAGAAGCTATATTGGTGGCTTAGTTGGTAGAGGAACAAACTCTCTTACAGTTGATAATGTTTATACTAAAGGAACAGATAATAGCTATCAAGTAGCGATAGGTAGTGAAGACTTTATAGGCGGTATAGTTGGTAGATATTTTAAATCTATTTCAAAGGCATTGGTTACACATGAATATGCTTATAGTTCAGCATTTTTCAAAGATGTGGTGAGAGGAAGGCATTATGTTGGTGGTATAGCTGGTATAGTAGGTGTTGCAAATGCTCTTATTGAAAAGGCTACAGTTGAAGGTGGAGTAAATATTTTCTCTAGTGCTGGAAGAAATATGATAGGTGGTATTATAGGACAGGGTAACAATAGTCTAACAATAAAAGAATGCCAGACAAGAGGAGCTAGAGGACTGAATTGGGTTGGCGGTATTGTCGGCAGATATGTTAAAACTATAGAGAATTCTTATGTTAAATCTGGTAGTGTTGGAGGAAAAGCTTTCTCTTCAGCAGAAGATTATATAGGTGGTTTAATAGGTCAAGCTACAGGAACAACCACAATAACAGATAGTGCGGTAAGTTCAGATGTTTATATTAGAGGCAGAAATTATATTGGTGGAATAGTTGGTAGAGGCGACACAGTAATAATTAATGATTCATTTAGAGAAACAGGTTATGGTAGCTCAACTGGTGCAAATGTAGGTAGTATATATGGTTCAGGAAATGTTACTATAAATAATCAAAATGGTTTATGTGAAAATAATGTTAAGCTAGTTAGGGGTAATTGTTCTATGAGTAATGCTAATACAATAGGTGCTGATTGGGATAGTAAAATATGGTATAATAGAGCTGCAAATTCTAGAAGTTTAAAAAGTAAGGTCAAAGAGAAGGATATTATAAGTCCATGGCATAGTGCTTTTTGGATGGATCCAGGGGAAACACATGTTGATCATAGCTCCGCTCCACAAATAAGTTTTACTAATAATGAGGATTATCCTATTATAGATTTGCAATGGAAAAGAGGAGCAAGTCGCTTAAGTATTAATCGTTATTGGGATTATAGTGGAGATGATATTGAGAATCCTGATCTGAGAGATAATAACTCTCGTAAGTTAACAACCTTGCCTATAATTGATTGGTCAGATGATGCTTGGAAGAAAAATGGATACCCTCCTATATTGAGAGAAAAAGAAGATTTATTCCCAGTTGTTGATTAAGATAGTTTTGAGTATTAAATCTTTTCATCATGATATATTATTATATCGTCATTCTCGCCTTCCCTAGTCATTTTGAGCGACTATAAGGAGTCGAAAAATCTTTTCACTATGCTATTTTATTATGTGGTCATTCTGAGTGTAACGAAGAATCTTTTCATGCCTGTGTAATATTGATTTATATCCAGTTGCACAAGAAGATTCTTCTTCGCTCTGCTAATCAGAATGACGGGCTGGGGAAAGTATTAAGGTCATTCTGAGTGTAACGAAGAATCTTTTCGAGCTTGTGGAATGTTAATTTACATCCAGTAACACAAGAAGATTCTTCACTACCACACAAGTGTGTCCGTTCAGAATGACGAGCTGAGGAGGGCGAGTGATTGAATTGGTTAAATATAAATTTATATTTTATTCTTCATGATACGAGCTTTATCGCGATTCCAATCTCTCTCTTTTATGCTTTCTCTTTTGTCATGCTTTTTCTTACCTTTAGCTATGCCTAGTTCAATTTTAACTTTACCATTTTCATTAAAATACATATGTAAAGGAACTATTGTTATTCCTTTCTTAGAGATTTCTCCAGAGAATTTTCTAAGCTCTTTTTTATGCAATAAAAGCTTTCTAATCCTCTTAGGTTCATGTTGTAAATGCTTTCCAGATTGTTCATACTCTTTTATATAAGAATTAACTAAGAATAATTCTCCAGATTCTATGATATCAGCATAAGATTCTGCTATGCTTGCTCCTCCAAGCCTTAAAGATTTAACTTCAGAGCCAGTCAATACTATACCCGCTTCGATTGTATCTGTTATAAAAAAATCGAAGTAAGCTTTTTTATTCTTTGATATTGTTTGTTTCTTCATAGCAAAATCTTTATACAACATATTAAAAAACTTTACAAGTTAAAGTTTATTCTATATATATATATTTATGAGAAAGCTGTTAAAATATTTTGTTTTTATAAGTGTATTGCTCTTTTTGGTTTTAGGAGGAGTCTTATTTTTGACTAGTGAAAAAGAAACCATAAAAAGTTCAGAAATAATATATAAAGAAATTAAAACTCCTAAAATTGTTTCTCCTAAAAAGCTAATTAAAAAGATAGAAAAAGTAGAACCCTTAAATCTTAATCTTCCTATATTGGGAGATAATTATTTATTTGATAGTAAAGATGAAAACAAAAATAAGATTTATATTAACAAGCTATATAATGACAAAAATATAAAAGTAGATGAAGTTATTGTTGAGGGAGCCTCTTATAAGTTTATAGGTGGTAACTTTAATTTTGAAGGTTTTATAGATTCTTTAAGAGATTATGAGTTCTCAGAGATTAAATTAGTAGATAGTGTTTTTTTAATTAATAATGAATGGATAGAAACTTACATTAAAGGTCAATTCTTAATAACTAAAGATAATGGTAAAATACATGTTGTTTCTGAAAAAGCTAATGTTTTTTCTAAAATCTTTGATTTAGAAGTAAGTTTAAATATTTTGGGAAATAAAACTAAGGTAGAAATAAAAAGAGGTTTTATTTCTAATGATGTAGTATCCTCATTTCAGTTAAGTGGAAAAGTAGAAATAGAAAATGGAGTTGTAGTTGGAGAGATAATTGCTCCTCTGGCTAATATAAAAAATATCGATTTTAAAAATGTTAAATTATCTCTTAATAAGAAGTATAGTGATTTAACTTTAAAAGTAGAGTCAGATAATGATTATAATAAGTTTTTAGCAGATGTGCAAATAAGCTCTACTAAAGAAGAAAAATATAATAATGTTAAATTAGACTTAAAAGTTAGTGGCAAGGAAAGTATTAAAGCAAATCTAAGAGGGAAAGTCCCGTCTAATACTTTGGATATAAATAAGATAGTAGAATCTGGTTCTCTTAAGGGGCATTTAAAAGCGAATATAAAGGATTTAGAAATAAAAGATATTTTAGAAAAAGCAAATGTAAGTCTTGATGGAGACTTAGAGCTTTCAAATAATAAGATTATAGTTAATACAAATAAAGATTTGAAGGTTTCTGGAGAGCTAAATAAGGATATATCTTCATATGTCCCAGAATATAAACATTCCTCAAAAAATAATATTTCTATCAAACCATTAAAAAATAAAATGCTAAAAGTGCAAGTTAAGCCTAACTTTAATATTGATAATGCTAAAGTAAATGTTAATAATAAGTTTAAAGGAAACTTTAAAAAACTGCAAATCAAAGAAGGTAATGTTAATTTAAAATTCTCTAATCTTGATTATAAAAATAATTTTGATTTTATAAAGTTAAAAGATATATCAGGAGAGATTACAGGCAATATAAAACAATCTCTGAATGTAAATTTAAATAATATTAGAAGTAAATATAAGTTATTTAATCCGTTTTCCATGAGCTTGAATATAGACAATAAGAGTGTTTCTGGTAATATAAAAAATGAACAATTAAATATGTCTATAAAAGGTAGTAACAATAAAGATAATATAAATTTAAATATATCGTCACTAGAAGGTTTTAAAGTAAGTAAAAGCTTATTCCCTAAGTTTAAAACCAGAATGAAAAGGTTAGTTTCTGGACAAATAAAGCCAAACATTAATCTTAATATAAATAAGAAGGATATGTCTTATAATGACTCTGCAGATATTGAGTTTAAGGATATTAGTTTTGAGGATGAGAAACATGCTGTTAACTCTTTTAATTATCAAATGAAGATTAATAAATTGTTCCCATTGCAAATGCCAGAGCAAACAATTAAGTCTGCATTTATATCTATGAAAGGTATAAATTTATTTAACAATAAAGTTACATTCAATATTAAAAATGGTATTTTAAATATTTTATCTGGGAAAGCTAAGATGTCAACTGGTAAGTTGAGCTTAGAACCAACAAAAAATGATTTAAAAGAAGGTGAAATAAAGCTTTATGTTAAAGCTGATAAAGTTCCAACACAAGAAGTTTTAGATTTAGCAAAACTGCAATATCTAAAATCAACAGGAGTTCTTTCTGGACAGCTTCCGATTATATATAATTATAAAAAAGCAGCATATAGTATAAATAATGGAGCTATGTTTAGTAATGAAAAAGGACATTTTTCATTTAAGCATAAATCTTTAGATGATGTTGATATTCCTAGTTTATCTGTTGAGATGACAAGAGGTGCTTTAGAAAACTTCTTTTTTGATTCTTTTCAGTTATTCATAGAGAAAAAAGATTTATCTGCTGCAAAAGTTAAATCAATATTGAAAGGTTATTCTCCAAATTTTTGGGGTGGAGATCGTTCCGCTTTGAATTTGGATTTATCGCCTATATTTGAAAGGTTATTTAATTAATGAATGATAAAAAATTAAAAATCGGAAACATTGAATTGTCAAGCAATGTTATACTTGCTCCAATGGCAGGAGTTACAGATTTCCCATATAGAAAGTTGGTTAAGTCTTTCGGCTGTGGTTTAACTGTTTCTGAAATGGTTGCATCTAATGCTGTTATATCTCAAAAATGTCAAGTCAAAAAAATGAGAGAAGAACTTAAAGATGAAAAACCTATATCTGTTCAAGTAGCTGGTTATGATGAGAATATAATGTTACAAGCAGCTAAAATGATGCAAGATTTAGGAGCTGATATAATAGATATTAATATGGGATGCCCTGTTAAAAAGATTGTGAAAAATGAAGCAGGATCAGCTCTTATGAAAGACATAAATAAGGCTAGAAAAATTGTAGAAACTCTGGTCAATAATTTAGATGTTCCTGTAACTCTTAAGATTAGAACAGGTTGGGAAAAGACCAATCGAAACGGAATAGAGTTCGCAAAAATGGCAGAAGAGTGCGGAGTAAAAATGTTAACTGTACACGGTAGGACAAGGAATGATTTTTACTCTGGAGAAGCAGACTGGGATTATATAAAACAGATAAAAGAAGCTGTTTCAATTCCTGTTATTGGTAATGGAGATATTACAGACATTTATACTGCAAAGAAAAGGCTGGAAGAAAGCGGTGTTGATGGTATTATGGTAGGTAGAGGTATTTATGGTAAGCCTTGGTTGATACATCAAATAGAAGCTTATTTAGAGGATGGGACTATAATTCCTGATCCATCTTTAAATGAGCAAAGAGATATATTGTTAAAGCTAATTGACTCATTGGCAGATTATTATGGACAAGAAAAAGCTGTGCTATTAGCCAGAAAACATGTTTCATGGTTTACAAAAGGTAAGAGAAAGTCTAATGAATTTAGACAAGAAGTTAATAGAACAAAAGTGTTCTCAGAATTGTTAGAAAAAATAAGTGATTTTTATGAAGGGTTAAAAGAAAATGACGAATAAGAAAAGATATTTAAATTGGGATGATTACTCGAAATATATAGAGAAGTTAAATGAAGAAGTGAATTTTAATCAGTTTGATGTAATAGTTGGTGTTACAAGAGGTGGCTTAATACCTGCTGTACATTTATCAGAATGTAATAATAAAAAAATGCTAACAATATATTGCTCTTTTAGAGATTTTAACGATGACAAGTCATATTCCAAAGATTTAGAAAAAATAAATCAATATGATAATATCTTATTAATAGATGATATATACGATACAGGCAAAACAATCAAAAAAATAAAATCAGATTTGCCTAATAAAAAGATTAAAACATATACAATGTATACAACAGATATAAATGAAGTTGATTACTATAGTGTTCATAAAGATTTTGAAGATTGGATAATATTCCCTTGGGAACAAATATAAGGAGTTATAAAAATGCCAACTAAGAAAAAAGAAAGAATTCTGTTGAAATTATCAGGAGAGTTTTTAATGGGAGACAGAGATTACGGAGTTGATCCTAAAACAGTAGCAAGAATTGCTGGAGAGATTAAGCTTGCCCACAAAAAAGGTTTTGAAATATGCATAGTTATAGGCGGTGGTAATATATTTAGAGGTATATCTGCTTCAGCTAAAGGTATGGAAAGAACTTCTGCTGATTATATGGGTATGTTAGCGACAATAATGAATTGTGTTGCTATGCAAAATGCTCTTGAAAAAATACAAGTTCCTACTTTATTACAAAGCTCCATGCAAGTAGGAGATGTTTGTGAGCCATTTATAAAAAGAAAGGCTATAAGAGAAATAAATAGAGGAACTGTAGTTATTTTTGCTGGTGGTTTAGGAGTGCCATTCTTTACAACAGACACCACTGCTGCAGTTAGAGCCTCAGAAATGGAATGCAATTTAGTATTAAAAGCAACAAAAGTTGATGGTGTTTATGATAAAGATCCTGCAATTAATAAAAATGCGAAAAGATTTGACAAAATGACATACCATGATATACTCTCAAAAGAGTTAAAAGTTATGGATTTAAGTGCTATCACTTTGTTAAAAGAGAACAATATACCATTAAAAGTCTTTTCATTAGAAAAAAAAGGAAATATGGAAAAAGTACTAAATAATAAAGGCTTATTTACATTAGTTAAATAATTAAGGAGAGTAAAATGACAATAGATAAAAAATTAATAGAAGATAAAATGAAAAAGGCTTTAGATGCTCTGCATAAAGATTTTTCAGGACTAAGAACAGGTAGAGCTGCAACATCAATGTTAGACTCAATCACAGTTGATGTTTATGGTTCAAGAATGCCTCTTAATCAAGTAGGATCAGTTTCTGCTCCAGATGCTCAAACTTTAAGTGTTTCTGTTTGGGATAAAGGTTCTATAGCAGCAGTTGAAAAAGCAATTAGAGAATCTGAACTAGGTTTAAATCCTCAATCAAATGGAACTCTTATTAGAATTCCAGTTCCTCCTCTATCAGAAGAAAGAAGAGTAGAGATTTGTAAAATTGCTTCTAAATATGCTGAAGGTGCAAAAGTATCAGTTAGAAATGCAAGACACGAAGGTATGGAAATGATTAAAAAAGCAGAGAAAGATAAAACAATCTCTGAAGATGATGCAAAAAGAGAGCATGATGAAATTCAAAAGCTAACAGATAAATATGTTAGTGAAGTATCAGAGCTTTTAAAAGTTAAAGAAGCGGATATAAAAACAGTTTAATCAAATGAAAAATTCCAATTTAAATATTCCAAATCACGTTGCCATCATAATGGATGGTAACGGGACTTGGGCAACAAAAAAAGGCTTGCCAAGGCTTGAAGGTCATAAGGCCGGAGTTGATGCTCTTAATAAAGTAATTAAAAATGCAAAAGAAATTGGAATCAAGTATTTAACTGTATATGCTTTCTCTACTGAAAACTGGAATCGTGACAAAATAGAAGTTGACGGTCTTATGAATATGTTGAGAAAATATCTAAAAGGTGAAGATATTAAAAAACTTAATGATGAGAAAGTAAGAATTAGAGTCTTTGGTAATAGAACAGATAAAAAAATACCTGAAGATATATTAAAATCAATTACAGAAGTTGAAGATAAAACAAAAAATAATGAAGAGTTTAATTTTAATATTGCTTTTAATTACGGTGGTAGAGATGAGATAATTCAAGCAATTAAAAAAATCCCTGCTAATGAGTTGGAAGGCTTAAGTGAAGAAAATTTTTCACAATATCTTTATAGTGCTGATATTCCCGATCCAGATTTGATAATTAGAACAAGTGGGCAGGTTAGAGTTAGCAATTTTTTATTATGGCAATCAGCATATAGTGAATTTTTATTTTTAGATATTTTATGGCCTGATTTTGATAATATTACTTTGAAAAATGCAATAAAAGAGTATAATAAAAGAAAAAGAAAATTTGGAAAAATATAAAAGGAGTTTAAAATGTTAACAAGAATAATATCAGGATTAGTTTTAGTGGCTATAACCGCTGTGGCAATTATCTATAGTGCTACAAGTTTTACGGTGTTTGCTCTTATTATGATGAGTATTGGTATATATGAATTATTAACAATGCAAGAAGGAGCATATGTTACAAAAACTTTAGGAGCTATTTATCTGATTCTGGGAAGTTTAGCTTTAATTTTTTTAAGAAGTAAAAGTATATGTTTATTGGTATTCCCAATAGCTGTAGTTATGGCTTGTGATAGTTTTGCATACTTTACAGGAATTAAATTTGGTAAACATAAACTAGCTCCTAAAATAAGCCCTAAGAAAACATGGGAAGGTGCTATTGGCGGATTGATAGCTGGTGTTATTATTGGGACTTTGATTATACATGAACAAGATCATTTTCCTATAATCGGAGGAATTATTTTAAGTTTACAATGTGGAATACTTTCTATATTGGGAGATTTATTAGAATCTTCTGTTAAAAGAAAAGCTGGAGTTAAAGACTCTGGGAAAATAATCCCTGGCCATGGTGGGATTTTAGATAGAATTGATGGTTTGATACCTGTTGCGATATTGGTGTTTGTTTGGTTCGCAACTCTTGATATTATGTGTTTATTCTAGATTTGTTTTCAACTAGAATTAAAAATAGCAAAGCTTAATGTTAAAGTTATAATCTATTTTTTTGATAATGGATGATGTTTTTCTATAACATCCTTTAGGTGTTGAGTAGTTGTATGTGTGTATATCTGAGTTGTTGCAATACTCTCATGTCCTAGTATTTCTTGTACAGCTCTTAAATCTGCACCGTGCTCTAATAAATGAGTAGCGAAAGCATGTCTAATAATATGTGGAGAGATTTTATCTCTATCTATTCCTGCATCAACAGCTAACTCTTTTATTAGTTGGAAAATTCTTTGTCTGGAAATATATCCCTTTTTAGAACTAATTGATGGAAATAAAAATTTATTATTAGCTTTTCCATGTTTTTTGAGAAATTCTTTTCTATAAGGCATATATGAGTTGATAGCATTATATGCAGATTTATTTATAGGGACAATTCTTTCTTTGTTTCCTTTTCCCAGTATATTTATAAACATTTTCTCTCTATTAAAGATAGTGTAGGGTAGAGAAATTAACTCAGAAACTCTAAGTCCACTTGCATATAGTATTTCTAAAAACACAAGGTTTCTTAAGTCTTCATAGCTTTTATTACGACTTTGAGCTAAGTCAAATAATGCATTTATTTCTTGTTCACTTAAAGTTTTTGGCAAAGATATTCCAGCTTTAGGAAACTCTATATTTGTAGAAGGATTGTCTTTTCTTTTTCCTGTACTACATAAAAATAAGTAAAATTGTTTTATAGCAGATATATGTCTGCATACACTGGAAGCAGCTAAGCTCTTTTCAGAAAATAAATAATGTATATATTCTTTTATTTGCTCTTCATGAATGCTTTCTATTTTTTTAGGAGAACAGAAATTATCAAAGCTTATTAAATCTTTTAAGTAAGATTGTCTAGTGTTTATAGAAGATCCTTTTTCTGCAGTTAGCATATCTAAAAATGCCTCTACTATTTCAGGAGGTAAAATAATTTTAGATTTAGGTCTTCCTCTAGGCATTATTTATTTGCTGTAATTTGCTCTGTTACATCCAAAGTGATTTTCTCAGCATTTAAATTTATTTCTTTTGTTCCTAACCATATCACTAAAGATATAACTACGATGAAAGCTAATAAGTATAATTTGTTTTTTGAATCTCTTTTTTTATTTCTCATTCTCTTAACCTTTCAATGAATTCTTATATTATATATAAATAAAATAAATTGCTGTTTTTGTCAACAAAAGCTTATTGTAAAATAAATAACTTGAAAAGATTTTTTTCTTCAATTATAATAGAAAACTATGAAAAACAATGTAATTTTAGTCGGATTGATGGGGGCTGGGAAATCAACAGTTGGTAGAAGGCTCGCAAAGAAGTTAGATAAGAAGTTTATAGATGCTGATAGAGAAATTGAAAAAGCAGCGGGATGCTCTGTATCTGACATATTTGAATTATATGGCGAAAAAGAATTTAGAAAATTAGAATATAGAGTCATAAGCAGGTTGATAAATGATAATAGCGATTATGTGTTAAGTACTGGTGAAGGTGCTTTTATAACAGATGAAGTAAGAGAAAAAATAAACGAAACTAAAAATCTTAAAACAATATGGTTAAAAGCAGATGTTGAAATTTTATTTGATAGAACATCAAGAAATAATAGAAGACCATTACTAGAGGTTGAAAATCCTAAAGAAGTCTTAAAAAAACTTATGAACGAGCGAACACACATATATTCTCAAGCAGATATAACGGTTGATAGTACTCAGGGTCATCATAATGAGGTTGTAAATAAAATTATTTCTATATTAAAGGAAAAACATTATGACAGCTAAATTGAAAATTAAGAATAAAGAGTCTTTGGCGGGGTTTGATGTTTTTATTGGAAATAATTTATTATCTAAACTTGGTAAATTAATTCGAGAAAATATACAAGAAGATATATCTAGTAACAGATTTATGATAATAATTGGAAATAAGTCTGCCAGCTTATATTTGGATGCTATTAAAAACTCTTTAAAAGCTAATGGTATTACTAATGTAACATCTGTTATTATCAATAATGAAAAAATAAAGTGTGTCTCAAATGTTATACCAATAATTGTTGGGGGAAATAGATTTAGACATCTTCTAAATAAAGTTGGAAGAGCAATATATATTCCTACAACTTTATTATCTATGTCAAATAATGCTGTTTCAGGAGAGCCTTTAATGGTTGTGAGTGATATAAATTTATTACATAGTCTAGAGTATAAATATTTAATGTCTGGATATAGTGAGATAATAAAACATGCAATATTAAATGATTTTGAGTTATTTGAATGGCTAGAGTCTCACGGAAGAAGTTTGTTCGATGGAGATGAAAATGCTCGTTTTCATGCAATAAAAAGAAGTTGTGAAATTAAAGCTAAGATGCTATTGCATGAAGATTCCGAAAGATTGTTAAATCTAGGTCATCTCTTTGCAGATGCTATATTTAAATTATCAAATGAAAAATTATTGCATGGAGAGGCTATGTCCATAGGTATAGTGGCTTCTTTTAAGCTTGCTCAGTATTTAGAGATTTGTTCTGTAGATGATTATAAAAGAGTAAGAAGACATTTGAAATCAATGAGTTTGCCAGTTTCTCTTTATGCAGATTACTGGGATGCTGAAGAGCTGATAACTTCTTTAAATCTGGAGAATGTAATTTTGCCTCAAGGTATAGGCAAGATGATTAATTATAAAAATGAAATAAGTAAAGATATGCTTTTAAGAGTAGCATATGAAATGATATCTGAATAGGAAGGTAAATGAAAATGGATTTAGATTTAACTTTTTGGTTATATGTATTGGCTATATTTGTATTAATATTATTGTCAGCATTTTTTTCTGGATCAGAAACAGCTTTAACATCTATCTCGAAAGCTAAAATACATAATTTAGCTAAGTATGGTAATAAAAGAGCTCAAGCTGTAAATAATCTTATAGACAATAAGGATAAAATGCTAGGAGGGCTTCTTTTAGGAAATAATATTGTTAATATTTTGTCATCAGCATTGGCAACAAGTTTATTGACGTCTATTTTTGGAGGAACAGGTGTTGCTTTAGCTACATTGATAATGACTCTATTGATTTTAATTTTTGCTGAGGTGCTTCCTAAAACATATGCCATGTATCATCATGATAAAATGGCTTTATCAATTGTCCATGTCATTAGCTTCATAGTGTTTGTTTTGTCTCCAATAACAAAGGGTATTCTTCTTGTAGTTAGGATAATACTTAGGGTTTTTGGGGTTAAAATAGATAGGTTAGCGGTTTCTTCCGAAGAGGAATTAAGAGGTGCTATTGATTTGCATCAAGGTGGAGATAGCGAAAAAGAATCAATAGAAGAAAGGCATATGCTTAAATCTATTCTGGATTTAGCAGATGTAGAGGTTGAAGCTGTTATGACTCATAGAAAAAATGTGGTTATGTTTGATTTTGATCAGCCTATTGACTCTTTAATAGAAGAAATATCAAATGCAGATTTTTCTAGAATACCTCTTTGGCAAGATAAGACAGATAATATCATCGGAGTTGTTCATGTTAAAGATTTATTGAAGTTATTATCTAAAAAGGAAACTATAACACAACTAGATCTTAGAGGGATTATGTCTGAACCATGGTTTATTCCAGAAAAGACGACTTTGTTTGATCAGTTGCAAGCTTTTAGAGAAAGGCATGAGCATTTTTCTTTAGTTGTTGATGAGTATGGAGAATATCAAGGTATTATAACTCTAGAAGATATTTTGGAAGAAATTGTTGGTGATATATTTGATGAACATGATAAAGAAGAGCTTGATATAGTTATCTCAAAAGATGGAAGTATGGTTGTAGATGGTACGACTACTATTAGAGACTTAAATAGAAAAAATGATTGGGAGCTTCCTGATGAAGATTACTCAACAGTTGCTGGATTGTTGTTATATGAAACAGGGTCTATACCTGAAAAGAATCAAATTTTTACATTTTATGGTTTAACATTTGAGGTTTTAGAAAAACAAAAAAATCAAATTGTATCAATTAAAATAAAAAGAATGGATGATGTCTCTGTTGAGGCTGAGATTAAATCTTTATAATATAGATCTTGCACAGTTGTTTTGCTTCTTAGTTGCAATCACTATAAACAACAGAACTTCAACTAACAGATACGAAGCAAACGGCAAACAGATTTTAACGAAGTCAGAGCATGCTAGTCATTTAATCAAAGCGATGAGTTATGCTTGGAGATATAAAAAGCTATATGAAACTGGAATGAGCTTAGAGCATATTCGTAAACAAGAGAACAAGGCTCCAAGAACTATTTACAAATACTTAAGTCTAGCATATTTATCTCCAAATATTATGAGCAATATATTGTAAAGCTTAATCCCTGAGTATATTAATTTACAAGTTTTATTTAACATCGCAACTGAGTCAGATTTTATTAAGCAGGAGAAGTTATTTTATAACTTTTTTCTTGACAAAAGGAACACAAACGAAGTTTTTCTTAATGACGAAGCGGTGTTAGCGAGGAATTTAGAAATGCTGGTTTGTTAACCTGGATCAATTAAAACAAAAGCAACTCATAAAAAACTTGACAAAAGAAAATAATCCTATATACAAATAATAAGAACAATCATGCCCCGTCGCAAGACAGGGTTTTTTTATTGGAGCAAATATAATGATAAATTTTAACTATGAGAATATAAAAAAGAGTTATAAAAGATACCTTTTTGAACAAGAGATAAAAGCTTTTCTCAAAAGACAATATGGGATTGAACACAAGAAACCGATTGTTAAAAGAAAAATAATAAAAGAAATAACTCCTGAATTTATTAAAGAAGTTCAAGATAATGCAAAATGGATAAAGTCTTATTTAGAGCAAATAGAAAATCCAAAATCAAATAATAGTACAAATATAGATATTTCTGATAAAATTAAACAAATAAAAGAATTTATATCTAATTATGAAAAAAGAGTTGGTAAAGAGCAATGTGTGAAAGATTTACAACGAGGTTTAAATATTATCAATGGATATAAAAAAGATAATCCTATTGTTGAAGAAAGAATGATAAAGGAAGATGGAGATTTTGGCAAGATTACCAATTGTTGTTTAAAATATATTTGTAATAAACATTCATTAGAATATATTAAAAGGTTTGTACTCACAGGAGCTTTTAATAATGCATATGCAAAATCTTGTTTTGATAAAAGAATAAATATTGACAAAGAGATTGATAAAATAATTTGTGATTTAGCGGAGGAGAAATAAAAATGTCTAAAGATAAAAATAAAGAAGTAAATTTTAAGGTTGAGAAATGGGTATATCATGCTACAGGCAGAAATACTTGCGAAGCTTGTTATGCAAATGATGGTAAGGAATTTAAAACATTAAAAGAAGCTCCTATTATACCAGTTCATCCTAATTGCAATTGTTGGTTAGAGCCAATCCCCGCTAAAGATAAAAATTATAATTGGTCTAATTTTGGAAAAGAATTTATAAGAAAATATGAAGGAACAAAAGAATACCAAAGTAGTAAAAAAGTCAATAGTTATAGAAATAATAAATTTTATCCATATAAAGATATAGATGGGAATTGGACAATTGGTTATGGTCATTTAATATTAACAGGAGAAAACTTTGATTCAGGTATAGATGATGATACAGCAGAAAATTTATTTGAAAAAGATTTGGATAAAGAAACAGCTTATGCTAATGGAGTTATTACAAACCCAGATTTAACACAGAAACAATTTGACACTTTTCTTTCTTTAGGATATAATTTGAAAAAATCTAGTTTATCAAACAGCATAACTCTTAAACTAATCAATAAAGGTAAAAAAGAAGAGGATGGGAAATCCTTAGAAGAACATTGGAAAGAGTTTAGAAAATCTGGAGATAAAGTAAGAAAAGGATTGGAAGATAGGAGAGCTGCAGAATGGTTAGCAGGAAATTGGGACAGTTTTGGGGAATAATTTTCACTATAATTTTTTTATATTCTTTTGATGTCTTTGCTATAAGCAATGAGAAAGCATTAGATAATGCATTTTATGAAAAATATTCTTGTCCATTACAGGGATGGGAAGATAGAAGTAGGTCGTTTTATTGCGATGGGAAATATATTTCATTAAATCAGTTGATAGAAAGAGCTGATGCTGGAGAATCAAAAACTCAATATACTTTAGGGTTGTTGTATCAACAAGGATACTTTGGAGAAATTGATTATAAAAATGTTCTAAAATATTATACTCTTGCAGTTGAACAAGATAATCCCTTAGCTATGTATGGATTGGCTTCTATGTATAATAATGGCAGGGGAATAAAGAAAGATAGAGAAAAAGCTATACATTATTATGAAATGTGTAGCAAGTATCCTAGAGCTGGATGTGAATTTTTTTTAGATATATTAACCAATCCAGATAATACTTTAAGCGAACAAGCCATGCAAAGACATTTTGAGTTTTTAAAAACAGCTAAATGTCAATTAGATTCTGATGAATGGGTAAACGAGTGCACGGGGATTTATAGCTCTACTATAGCAATGAATGAGTGTATAAAAGCAGAGGCTGAAAAATGTACAGAAAAATGGCTTTATTTTGTAAAAAACAAAGATGTTTTAGAAAGTCAAAAAAAGGACATACAAAAGAAGTGTAGAGAACAAACGGATTTTTCTGGAACCATTGGAACAGTAAATGCTAGTTTTTGTGTATTAGATGAAATTAAAAACAAAATAAAAGGATTACAAAAGCTTTAATGAAATAACTAGTGACTATCGGAAAAGTGGTATTGTATAGAAATAATGCATATTTTGCGATTTAGCTAAATTTAAGAGCATACCGTATTCAGGGTAAAAATAAAGCCCGCTGTGTGCGGGCTTTTAGCTTATAATTTGTATAGATTGTTAAATCTAAAATAATGGCGGAGAGACAGGGATTGATTATCCCTAATTTTATTCATTGTATTAATAAAATTGGGAACCCTTTCATTTCGCTACAGTTTGATGCGACATAAATGTCTGCCAAACTTATCTTCATTTCGAACCCGAGGGTTCAAATCCCATATCCCACATCAAAAAGAAAAAGCACCCTATAGGGTGCTCTTTATTTATGGCGGAGAGACAGGGATTCGAACCCTGGATAGAATTGCTCCTATACTCGCGTTCCAGGCGAGCCCGTTCAACCGCTCCGGCACCTCTCCAAGTGTCTGATTAATACACATATATATTATATTTAAAGTTTTTGCAATAATTTTATTTTTTTTCTTGACATTTTATGTAATTCTTTATATATTGCCAATCTATGGAGAAGTGGCCGAGTGGTTAAAGGCGACAGACTGTAAATCTGTTCTCGTATGAGTACGTTGGTTCGAATCCAGCCTTCTCCACCATAAAAACACCTGCAATTGCAGGTGTTTTTTTATGTTATTGTAAGTTGCTTATTGATTATTATTCATAAATTATTATTAATAGAGTAAAAAAAAGACCGCTAAATTAGCGGTCTGTTTAATTGTTGGAGCGGATAGAGGGAATCGAACCCTCATCATTAGCTTGGAAGGCTAAGGTAATAAGCCTTTATACGATATCCGCTTTCTAACAATGTGAGATACTTTTAACACGGTTTTTTTTAAATTGCAAGCATTTTTTTAATTTTTTTATTATTTATATGGTGTAAAAATAATTTTTGTCAATTTATGCACTATATATAGGAGAATAAAATAACGAATCATCAATAAATAATATTTTTAATAAGTTTTCTTATTGTATGTTCTAGCTGTTAGATGAAATTAAATTTACATATGTTTATAGAGTGGATATAAATGAATGAAATTTTAATGTAATAATTTTAGTGGAAGTATCAAAAAATCTTGACATTTTATGCGAATCTGTGTATATTCTCCTAACTTGCTAAGCTTAATTGCTTCGCAAACAGTGAATGCTCGGGGTTTTCGTTGGAGTCAGTGCACGATTTCATTTACGGAAACTGGATAAAACTCGAGATTAAAAAGTGAAAGATCACTTTTTTAAATAATTATTTAAGAAAAGGAAAAGTTAAAAAATGGCTAAAGAAAAATTTGAAAGAACTAAACCGCACGTTAACATCGGTACAGTTGGACACGTTGACCACGGTAAAACAACTCTTACAGCTGCTATCACAAAATACTACGGTGATTTCAAAGCTTATGATGAAATCGATGGTGCTCCAGAAGAAAAAGCTAGAGGTATTACTATCTCAACAGCTCACGTTGAATACGAAACAGAAGCAAGACACTATGCTCACGTTGACTGCCCAGGACATGCTGACTATGTTAAAAACATGATCACTGGTGCTGCTCAAATGGATGGTGGTATCCTTGTTGTTTCAGCTGCAGATGGCCCAATGCCTCAAACAAGAGAACATATCCTTCTTGCTAGACAGGTTGGTGTTCCAGCTCTTGTTGTTTACATGAACAAATGTGACCAAGTTGATGATGAAGAATTACTAGAACTAGTTGAAATGGAAATTAGAGAACTTCTATCTTCATACGACTTCCCAGGTGATGATATTCCTGTGATTAAAGGTTCTGCTCTTGTAGCTCTAGAAGGTGGAGATGCTAAACTAGGTGAAGAGTCAATTAAAGAACTTATGGCTGCTGTGGATTCTTATATCCCAACTCCAGCTAGAGATGTTGAAAAAGACTTCCTAATGCCTATCGAAGATGTTTTCTCTATCTCAGGTAGAGGTACAGTTGTTACTGGTAGAGTTGAATCTGGTGTTATCAATGTTGGTGACGAAATCGAAATCGTTGGTATCAGAGAAACAACTACTACAACATGTACAGGTGTTGAAATGTTCAGAAAACTTCTAGATAGAGGTGAAGCTGGTGATAACATTGGTGCTCTATTAAGAGGTACTAAAAGAGATGATGTTGAAAGAGGTCAAGTTCTTGCTAAACCTGGTTCAATTACACCACATACAAAATTCTCTGGTGAAGCTTATATTCTAACAAAAGAAGAAGGTGGTAGACATACTCCATTCTTCACAAACTACAGACCACAGTTCTACTTCAGAACTACAGACGTTACAGGTACTGTTCAATTACCAGCTGGTACTGAAATGGTTATGCCTGGTGACAATGTAAAAATGGATGTTGAACTAATCTGCCCAATCGCTATGGCTGAAGGTTTAAGATTCGCTATCCGTGAAGGTGGTAGAACAGTTGGTGCTGGTGTTGTTTCATCAATCGAAGCTTAGTTTTTAATTAAACAAAAAGTTTCATAGTGAAATTATATGTAGCTATAAATCACTCCCTATTTTTAGGGAGTGATTTTTTTATTGACAGATTTAAAATATTAATGTATAAAACCGATATAAATATTTATTTTAAGTATTTATGTTAGAAAATATATTAATTAATATGTTTTTAGCAAAAGTCTTAAAGTAGGAGCATGGTGTCAACGGTAGCACAGCGGTCTCCAAAACCGTTGGTGGGGGTTCAAATCCCTCTGCTCCTGCCATTAAATAAAAACAAGCCCCTTAAAAGGGGCTTGTTTTTTTAAGTATTTTTTATCTTTTAACCTGTTGTTAGAGCCATTAATGAAGAGTTTTTATCATAAGATATATTGCTCTTAGGTCTTATAATGCTATTTATCATAGCTCTTTCTTCTTGATCAAGTTTAATTTTCCCTTGTTTATATTTAAAATCTAATAGTTTAGCACATCCTTTAAATGAAGGTTTTATTATATCCTTGTCTTCATTAAACTCAATGTAACCTTCTTCTGCAAGTTTTTTAAAATAAGGCTTATATATATTTTGATATTTGCTTACATTATCGTAAAGGCCTTTTTTGTTTCTAATGCAATGTAAAGAAACTTTAGAAAAAACTCTTTCATGCTCTGTAGCATTTTTAAAACTATCTATAAAACCTATAAAAAAATCACTATATTTTACATCTTTAACATGTTTTTTAAATACATCTTGTATATCCATTTTAAATTCCTTATTTTTTGTTGATATTATTTATATCATAAAAAAGCATAAAAAACAACTGTTATTAGTTTTAAAAAACAACTAATAAATTGACAACAAAAATAAAATGTGTTAAAAAGTAATCTAAATTTTAACAAAATAAAAAGTGAGTTGAATTATGGCAAAATCAAAAAAGAAAAAAAGTATTGTATCTTTCTTTAGAGAAGTGAAAATAGAAGCTTCTAAGATTACTTGGATTTCAAAGAAGGAAACAGTTAATACATCTATTATGGTTTTTATAATGCTAACATTTTTCGCAATGTTTTTCTTCATTATAGATCAGGTTTTAGGTTTTGGTATTAGACTTATTTTAGGTATGGGAGCTTAATAAAATATGGGATTTCGTTGGTATATAATACATGCACATTCTGGGTTTGAGAAAAAAGTAGCTGCTTCAATTGAAGAAAAAGCTAGCAAATATAACATGGGTAACAAATTTAAAGAAATCATTGTTCCTATGGAAGAAGTTATAGAAGTTAAAAAAGGGAAAAAAGTAAATACTGAAAAGAAAATATTCCCTGGATATGTTCTAATAAATATGGATTTAAATGATGACTCTTGGCATTTAGTTAAATCTACTCCAAAAGTTACAGGTTTCTTAGGAGATGGAATAAAACCATTGCCAATTTCTCAAGCAGAAGCTGATAGAATTATTAAACAAATGGAGGAAGGTGTTGAAAAACCAAGATCTCTAGTTAATTTTGAAGTTGGTGAAGAAGTTGTTGTTGCAGAAGGTCCATTTGCTACATTTACAGGTGTTGTAGAGGTTGTGGATGAGGATAAACAAAGATTAAAAGTTTCTGTATCAATCTTTGGAAGATCTACTCCAGTTGATTTAGACTTTACACAGGTTGAAAAATCATAGAAAAAATATAAATTTTATTTTTATAAATAAGTCCCTCTTGATTATTACATAGAGGGATTTTTTTTATTTAAATAATTCTTTTTCATGCTTATGGAGAGATAAAGTGGGGTTTATAATTTTTAATTAAGGTCATTTAAACAAGGTAAAGAATCTTTTAATTATGCCATATTAGTATATCGTCATTCTGAGTGTAAAGAAGAATCTTTTCGAGCTTGTGGAATATTAATTTACATCCAGTGGCAGAATGAGATCCTTCTTCGCTCCGCTCATCAGAATGACAGAATTGCTTAAGTATAGATTCATACCTAGTAACACGGTGAGATTCTTCACCGCCACACAAGTGTGTCCGTTCAGAATTGTAGATGTCAAGTAATTCGTGGACAGTTTTCATTAAATTCTATAGGAGTTTTCCCATTTAATCCTTGATGAGGTCTTTCCTCATTGTAATAACATAGATACTCTGCTAGGTTTTGTTTAAAATCCTCAATGCT
>JAOXRX010000080.1 GCA_025800285.1 Alphaproteobacteria bacterium | reverse complement strand
TTTGGTTTCCTCAATATTCATTTTATTCTATGATTATATTAAAAATGGAAATACCAAACTATGATACTAATACCAAAAATAAAAAATTCAAACAACTTTATTCATTTATGCCGAATGATACTTTCCGAATGTTAATATGTGGAAACAGTGGTAGTGGTAAAACTAATTTACTTTTTCACATGTTGATAGAACCATTGTTTTATTATGATAAGATTTATCTTTTTGCAAAAAATCTCGAACAGGAAAAGTATCAAAATTTGATGAAAGAAATGAATGAAGCAAGTAATGAAGAAGCGGGATATAAAATTATGGAAGTCAGCAATGATGAAATTCTTCCTATTACCCATCTTCCTTATGAAGATAACCAAAAAATTATCGTATTTGATGATTATGTTTGTGAAAAAAATCAGAGAGAAATTGTTAATTACTTCATTCAAGGTAGACATAAAAATTGTTCTGTTATTTATCTAAGTCAAAGTTTTTATAAAACACCGAGAGACATAAGATTGAATTGTTCTCATTACTGTATTTATGAATTTCCATCTGCAAGAGAGAGAAGTATGATTTCATCAGAACTTGGTGTTGAAAAAGAACAATACAAGAAGGCGACTAAAAAGCCATTTGCATTTTTGTATATTGATAAACCAAAGAAAAAAGTGAAAAGAAATTTCACTGGAGAACTTTAAATATGTAATCATTAAATAAAATAATGGGTATGTTCAATCATATGGACACTAATCCAAGTATTAAAACAATTATATCCAATATAAAACCTTTTTTCATAACTGCTTATTACAAAAAAATCAAAAGATCCTGCACGATTATTTACGAGTGAAGTAAGTACTTTTGGGAAATTCAGACTTAAGAACACGTGAACTGGGGAAGCGGAGTACTTTCACAAAAAGTGCAAAAATTATGTTCGTTTTTCCAAATTATGTTACCTTTTTTTACAATCGTGCGCTTTGAAAAACACGGTAAATAAGTCCAAAAATACGTTTTCTTTAATTGGAAGCCGTTTATTTTTGTTAGCTAAATGTATCATTTTTCATATCCGTTTATTGTTCGTGTTGCTCAATGTCTTTCAACAACGATCTTTAACATGTACAAGAAAAAACCCAACTAATAATGGCTTCAAATAAATTTAGGTTCACACTCTCATGCAGTTTATCTGCGGTTTGACTGCAGCATTATGCATCAGTCAATTCCAGCTGCGCCCATCCCCCCCGGGCTAACCCCCGGGCATTAGCACTTTTTCTGTTTTGGGTGGCAAATTCCCGGGGGTGGGGATGAAAGAAGAGAGCAATTGCCCCACCCCCGGGCCCCGGGATATCGTCGCATACGTTTTGAACGCGAAATACAAAATCACAACGATCTTTCTTGGTCACGTTTCAGTGTTGTAGCTTGATAAACAATGAGGAAATGCCTAAAATCGAGGAAACATACCTTTCAAAACCTTCACAATTTG
>JAOXRX010000079.1 GCA_025800285.1 Alphaproteobacteria bacterium | reverse complement strand
AGCATTGAGGATTTTAAACAAAACCTAGCAGAGTATCTATGTTATTACAATGAGGAAAGACCTCATCAAGGATTAAATGGGAAAACTCCTATAGAATTTAATGAAAACTGTCCACGAATTACTTGACATCTACAATTCTGATGAGCGGAGCGAAGAAGAATCTTCTTGTGCTACTGGATGTAAATCAATATTACACAAGCATGAAAAGATTCTTCACTTTGTTCAGAATGACAATATAATAATATAGAATAATGATAAAATAATCATATAAACAAAAACCCCGACCTTGTTGGTCGGGATTCAAGTAATCATATAAAATTGATTTAAAACCTATTTTTTGATTTTTTTCTCTACGAATAGAACATGCTTCTTAGCAACTGGATCGTATTTTTTAAATTGTAACTTCTCAGGTTGCTTCTTAGGGTTTCTTTTAACCATATACTCTGTAGCAGATGTTACTTTTTTACCCAAAGAATTTACATATTCATAAGTAGATCTCAAAGTAAATTTTACTTTATCTTTTGATGCCATTTGGGGCCTCCTTACTTATTAATTTGAGCCGCAACTTCAGCAGCAAAATCTTCTTGTTTCTTCTCAATACCTTCACCAAGAGCAAATCTTTCGAATGCTACCATTTTGATTTCAGCACCTAAGTCTTTAGCTGTTTTAGCGATAAAGTCTTTAACTTTTGATTCACCATCAATAACAAAAGTTTGTTCTTCTAGAACAACTTCTTGATAGAATTTATTGATTCTACCTGTCATCATTTTTTCAATGATATTATCTGGCTTACCAGAAGCTTTTGCTTGTTCAGCAAGAACAGCTTTTTCTCTTTCTACAATAGCAGGATCTAGATCTTCAACAGATAGAGATTCTGGTTTTGTAGCAGCAATATGCATAGCAATTTGCTTACCTAGAGCATTTAAAGCATCTTTATCAGCAGAATCAGATTCTAGAGCAACTAGAACACCAATTTTACCAGCATTTTCAGACATAGCTGAGTGAATATAAGAAGCAACAACACCATTTTCAACTGATAATTTTGAAGTTCTTCTTAGGTTCATGTTTTCACCAATTTTAGCAATTAGGTCTGTGATTTCTTCTTTAAGAGCTTTTCCTTCAGCACATTTTGGACAAACAGCTTCAAGAGTTTCTTCTAAAGAACCATCTGTTAGATTTACACACATCATTGCGATTTTTTTAGCAAAAGCTTGGAACTCTTCGTTTTTAGCAACGAAATCTGTTTCAGAGTTGAACTCGATTACAGCAGCAGAATTATCTGTTGATGCAACAGCAACCAGACCTTCAGCAGCAACTCTGCTTGATTTTTTAGCAGCAGAAGCGATACCTTTAGCTCTTAGCCAATCCATAGCTTCTTCGATATTAGCATTGTTTTCTACAAGAGCTTTTTTACAATCCATCATACCTGCGCCTGATTTTTCTCTTAGTTCTTTAACTAATGCAGCAGTAATTTCAGCCATGATTATTTCCCTTCCTTTTTAGATTCTGTTTTTTTAGCTGGTGCTTTTTTTGCAGCAGTCTTTTTAGCAGGAGCTTTTTCACCTTCAGCTTCTCCTAAATCAACACCTTTAGCAACCATCTCTTTTTCGATTCCGTCAAGAACAGCACCACTAATTAGTGAGCAGTACATGTCAATAGCTCTGATAGCATCATCATTACCAGGTATTAGGAAATCAATACCATCTGGAGATGAGTTTGTATCAACAACACCAACAACAGGAATACCTAAAGTGTTAGCTTCTGCGATAGCTAGAGCTTCTTTTTTAGAATCGATAACAAACATAATGTCAGGAGTAGTACCCATATCTTTAATACCACCAAGAGTCATATCTAATTTTTTATATTCTCTTGTCATTTTTAAAGTTTCTTTTTTAGTTCTACCTGAATCTTCGTTAGCTAATTCTTTTTCTAACTGCTTAAGTCTTTTGATTGATTGAGTAACTGTTTTCCAGTTTGTCATCATACCACCAAGCCATCTGTAGTTAACATAGTATTGACCACATTCTTCAGCAGCTTGTTTAACTCTGTCTTGAGCTTGTTTTTTTGTTGAAACGAATAAAACCTTACCACCTTTTGATACTGTTTCGCTAACTTCTTTCATAGCTTTAAAGATCATTGGTGCAGTTTTTTCTAGGTTAACAATATGAATATTGTTTCTTTCGCCAAAGATAAATGGCTTCATTTTTGGGTTCCATCTTCTAGTTTTGTGACCGAAGTGAACACCAGCTTCTAAAAGTTCTCTTAGAGTGAATTTTGGTAAACTCATTCTTTATTCCTTTTCTTTTTAATAAAAAGAAAAAACTTTATATATTAAGTTTTGTAATTTATATAAGTTTTTTTCTTTTCCAGTTAAACCTCTGCAAACGGAGCGAACCTTGTTCAGGCACTGGATGGCGAAATCATTGAATAACTTTACCTACCGCTTGCATGCGAATTGAGTTGATAATATAGGATGAAAATATCATTTTGTCAAGTAAAAACTAATATACACCTAAAAGCAAATAATGAGCGTTAATAATATAAATACTCAAAATTAAACCCCGACTAAAAAGTCGGGGTTTAAACATTCATATAAAAAAATATTTAAAATCTATTTTTCTAAAGCAACAACTCCCGGAAGTTCTTTACCTTCTAAGGTTTCTAAGAAAGCTCCACCAGCTGCAGAAACATAAGTAAATTGCTCTTTAGCACCTGACTTAGCAAGAGCAGAAACTGTATCTCCTCCACCAGCTACAGAAGTTAAATTACCTTCTGCTGTCATTTTACCAACAAATTGAGCAACTTTGTTTGTTCCGTTATCAAATGGTTCCATTTCGAAAACACCGAAAGGTCCATTCCATAGAACAGTCTTTGCTTTTGAAATAATTTCACAAGCTCTTTCAATACCTTTTGGACCCATATCAACAAATTCTTCATCTTCTTGAACAACATTATCTGCATCAACTACTCTATTTGGAGCATGAGCTTTAAATTCTTTAATAGCAATTCTATCAGCAGGAAGAACAATTTCACAACCTTGCTTTTTAGCTTCTGCAATAATTTTAAGAGCTTCATCTTTCATGTCTTTCTCACATAGAGACATACCAACTTCATTTCCGATTGCATAGTCAAAAGTATTAGCCATACCACCACCTAGAATCAGAACATCAACTTTAGAAACAACATTATATAACAGATCTAATTTAGTTGAAATTTTAGCACCACCAACAACAGCAACAACAGGCTTTTCTGGAGCTTCTAAAGCAGAGTTTAAAGCTTCAAGTTCTGTTTGCATTAATCTACCAGCAGCTGAAGGCAAGAATTTTGTTACACCTTGTGTTGATGCATGAGCTCTGTGAGAAACAGAAAAAGCATCATTAATATATACATCTCCAAGTTCTGCAAGTTCTTTAGCAAAGATTTCATCATTTTCTGTTTCATCTTTGTGGAATCTTAAGTTTTCAAGAAGAATAACATCTCCAGCTTCTGCTTTTGCAATAGCTTCTTTTGCTATTGGACCAACACACTCGTCAGCAAAAGCCACACTTGAACCTAGAGAAGTTTCAATTGCTGAAACAATTTGTCCTAGAGAGAATTCTGATTTCACTTCTCCACCAGGTCTCCCAAAGTGAGAAATAACAACAACTTTAGCACCTTTTTCTTGAAGCTCTTTAATTGTAGGAACAACTCTATCTATTCTTGTTGTATCGCTAACTTTACCTTCTTCCATAGGAACATTTAAGTCTGCTCTAAGCACAACCGTTTTACCATTAAAATCGAAATCATCTATTGTATTAAACATCTTTTTCCCTTTCTTATAAATTTTTCAATGTTTATCTTGTGGAGAACATAGCATACAAATGCAAGCAATGTAAAGTAATTTTTCATTGATTTTTTTCACATATAAGTATATATAAGTAATCATATATTATATGAATAAAAAATAAAAAGGAAAAACATGGACAATATTTTATTACCATTTATGTTAGAAAAAACAAATGTTAGAGGAAGAATCACTAAACTAGGATCAACTGTAGATGATATAATAAGCAAACACAAATATCCTAAAATTGTTAATAAATACTTAGCTGAACTAATAGCTGTGTGCTCTTCTCTAGCTGGAATGCTGAAATATGAAGGAATATTCACTTTACAAACAAGTGGAGACGGTGAAATATCTATGCTTGTTGTGGATATAGACTCAAACGGGAATATTCGTGCTTATGCTAAATATAACGATAAGATAGCTGAAGACTTAACATTTGAGCAAGCTTTGGGAAAAGGGTATATTGCTTTTACAGTTGATCAAGCAGGCAATGCAAAGAAATATCAAGGCTTAGTAGAAATCCAACAAGGTAGCTTTGAAGATTGCATAAAGCATTATTTTGAGAGCTCAGAACAGGTAGAAACTTCAATTAAATCATATAGTGAAGAGGTTGATGGCAAATGGAGAGCAGGATCAATAATAATTCAGAAACTTCCAGAAGAAGAAAAGGCTGACTTCAATGAAACTAACATATACTTAGACACCTGTATGGATTCTGAATTAATTGATGGGTCAATAACATCAAAAGATTTACTATATAGATTGTTCCATGAGCTTAAAGTTATAATATATGATGAAAAAGAATTACATTCAAAATGCAGATGCTCTGAAGCAAAAATCTTAGGATTCTTAAAAACTTTACCTGAAAATGAAATAGATTCTCTAATTCAAGATGGTAAAATTGATGTTAATTGCGAGTTTTGCTCTACTAAATACGAGTTTAAAAAGAAGGACATAATCTAATGAAACTTTCTGTTGCTATAATTATGCTAATATTAACTAGCTCTTGTGCTATAAATAAAAATTATGGCAACAGACAAGCTGAAATAACAGTTGAACATTTAAAACCCATAGAAATATGTGCTAACAGCAAAGAGTTAGAATATAACGGAATCAAGAACACTCTTTCTGAGCATATATCAGACTGGTTCAGTTTTGTTGTAAGAATTAACAACAAATGCAATTCTAAACTAAATTTTCAAATAAAGAAATCCGCGATAAATAAAACAAAAAGTCATAATTTTACAATTTATGAAGAAACTCTAGTGGCAGAAATACATTTAAATGACAAAAAGTTTAATTCTTCTGCAGAAGCGAAAACATCTAATAAAATCAAGTTGAGCAACAATTTAACTCTAAAAGAAAAAGAAAACTTTTTAATGACTTTAAGAGAAAAAACTCTTAGCAACTTTGATAAAAACATGAAAAAAGCAATAAAAAATTACATTATGAAATAAAACCCTATCTATATTTGCTTTTTAAGCAAAATAGTGATAATATGATTATTACAAGATATAAGGAGGGGAGTTCTTTATGCAAGAAGGAATGGCGAAAAGCTTCATATCGAGCTTCATAGCAGATAAGCTAAAAGAATTAAGAAAACTAAAAGATTCAAATAAATACAAGACTGAAGAAGCTAATAATATAGTTGAGAAAATTAAATATAATTTAAATTTATATCCAGATATAATATTCAAATTTGAATCAGACAAACTAACATTAGATGATTTAAACCTACTTCCTCCGATTTTAAGCAAAAACATTTTAGGTTTAGATTTAAGAGAAACAAAATGCTCTCAAAACCTAACACCTAAAGCATTAAATAAACTATTCAGAAAAAACAATATTTCCATACTATTTGTAGGAGAAGTTAGCAAAGGAGCTGCCTTAGCTATAACAAGAAAAAAAACTTTAATAGAGGCAGAGATGTCCACAAAAAAGCTTTCTCAAGATGACCTGAAAGACATTAAAGAATCTTTCGAGAAAAACCCTAACCTAATCTATTTGGACATAAAAGCTAACATTGACAAAACAGTGAAGGAACCAGTATTGGGAGGCACATACTATAAAAACGATCACATATTAGAAAGCCAAGAACTTTTAAAGAAACTAATAAATAATCAAAAACTTACAACTATAGAGAAAAGAGAAGTATCTGAAAGAATACCTTTACTAACTCATATTATAAGAACCAGAGGAAAAACCTTATTAGATAAAGTAAATATCGATAGAGTTTTTTGCGGGCAAATCATACATCAAGGTATAGAAATTCCTAAAAAATTCAGACTCGCATTCAATAGAAGTGTTATAGACTTTGAAGATTGCGGTTATAATTAAGTTTACATTGAGAATCTATCACCTAAATAAACTTTTTTAACATCATCATGTTCAACAATATCTTTTGGAGCACCTTCTTTAAGGACTTCTCCAGAGTATAAAATATATGCTCTATCCACAACATCCAAAGTGTCTCTAACATTATGATCTGTTATCAATATACCTATACCTCTATCTTTTAAATGTAAAATTAAATTTCTAATATCATTAATAGCAATTGGATCAATACCTGTTAAAGGCTCATCTAAAAGCAAGAAATCAGGATCTGAAGCAAGAGCTCTTGCTATTTCACACCTTCTTCTCTCACCACCCGAAAGAGCTATAGATGGACTTTTTCTAATATGTGATATAGAAAATTCTGCTAAAAGCTCTTCAAGTTTAGTTTCTCTTTTAACAGGATCATCTTCTCTCATTTCAAGAACAGACATTATATTTTCTTCAACGGTTAGCCCTCTAAAGATAGAAGAATCTTGAGGTAGATAACTAACTCCAAGCCTTGATCTTTTATACATTGGTTGATCTGTAATATCGACTCCATCAAGAGTAATACTTCCAGCATCAGGAGATATCAAACCTGTAATCATATAAAAGCTTGTAGTTTTACCAGCACCATTTGGCCCTAATAATCCAACAACCTCACCTTTTCTAACTTGGTAACTAACATCATGCAAAACATGCTTTTTACCAAAAGACTTATTTAAATTATTAGCACACAGGCCTTCTTTTATATTTGCATTAACATTCATATTATTTTTTCTCTTCTTTTGTTACAAATATTGCTTTTACCCTACTTGAATTATCTAGGGACTTCATCTTAGCAACACCTGTTTTCATATTAACTATTGCTTTATCTCCAGTTATAACACTATTTTCTCTAGCAATAACAACATTACCCTCGACCTCTGCTGATTCTTTTTCAAAATCATAATAACCATAGTTACCTGTAATCTTGTCTTGCTTTGTTATAATCTCTAAATTATCAAAAGCATATATTTCTTTTATCTCTGTCTTCCCATCAGAGTTTTTATAAAGGTTAGCTAAAACTCTATCGCAGTGCATTTCACTACCATCTCTATAGACCACAACATTACCATTAGCAGTTACCTGATTATCTTTTTCAAAATATTCTATTTTTTTATTTGCTTTAATTTGATAATCGCTAGAAAGAACATTTAAATTATTTCCTTTAATGTGAAACTCTTGTTTATTTACATCATAAACGGCATCATCTCCTAAGATTTTTATATCACCCTGAGTTATTAGCACATTCTTTTTAGCTTCAACCTTCCATATATCAATATCTTTTTCATCACTATCATCATAATGAGCATATAAAACTTCAGAATTGATAGTTCTATCACCCTGTTTAGCATTTACATTACCTTTTGCCAAATAAAGTTTTTCTTCTCTATGCCATTCAAGAGAATTATCAGCTTCAATCTCCATATTTATTGCAAAAGAGTTTCTGCAAACAAAACATAACATAATCATTATAAAACAAAAAAGTCTCTTCATTCTTTATTTACCTTTTATATTATTAATAATCATTTTAGACTTACCTTTGAAAATGATTATTTTTTCATCACCTTTAATTTCTAATCCATCTGCGGTTATTTTACCTATTTTACCACTTAAGTCAATTTTATTATCAGAATAAATAATATTTTTATCTAAATCTAACTTAACATCTTTTGCTTTCAGACTATTACCTTCTTCATCATCCAGCTCAACATTCTCGTTTAGAGTCAATGTTTTTTCATTGTTATCATAAACTCCAGAGATAGAATCCAAACCGAAACCAGGGTTATCATCTTCATCAAAAAGCATAGCTTGAGGAGCATATAATAAAATCACACCTTCTTTAAGCTCTCTTGCTTTATCTGATGTAATTTCGAAACCCTGCCCCTTTTCTGTTTTTCCTAAATATTTAGGCTCTATGATTTCAGAAGAATTTCCAGATATTTTTGCTGAATTATCACTAGGGCTAGAGTTTTTAAACAACTCTACACCTAATATTAAAACACCAATAATTATCAACACAATACATAAAATATAAACATGATGCACTCTTCTAGAGTGCTTATGCATAATTTCTATATTTTCATTTAAATCTAATTCCATATTTTTAGTGATGATTAAATATATTTAATTCTTCAAACCCTTCTAAATCTAATTCCGCTTGAGTTGGTAAAAACTTAAAACAAGCTTCTGCAAAATGCAATCTATTTACTCGTTCTAATTTTTCTACAAGCTTATCTCTAACTTTATGTAAATATAGAACATCATTTGCTGCATATTTTAATTGCTCTTCTGATAGATACTCTGAAGACCAATCAGAACTCTGTTTTTCTTTATCTAGCTCTATATTTAAAAGCTCTTGAACCACTACTTTTAAAGAATGTCTATCAGTATATGTTCTACAAAGTTTTGATGCTATTTTTGTACAGAATAGATTCTTAGTCATAACTCCCAAATTAAATTTTAAAACAGCTACATCAAATCTTCCATAATGGAATATTTTTTGCACACTGTTATCTTTTAACAAAGCTTTTAAATTTGGAGCACTATAGTCCTTGCCATCAAACTGAACCATATAACAATTACCATCTTTATCTGCTAACTGCACCAAACATAATCTATCTCTATGAATATTAAGCCCTAAAGTCTCTGTATCTATTGCAACAGAATCTTTAAACTTAACTCCATCAGGCAAATCATTACTGTATAAAACTGTCATAAAAAAATATCCTTCTACTTTTGAGTTAAGTAAAAGGATAAATCATATATAAATAATTGTCAATTTATATTTTAGTCTTCTCGCGATATAGAGTTTTGAATATCGTTCTCTAATACATCCATATCTATTGAATCTTCTACAAAAACATTATCTATATCATCATCATTGACTAGATTTGGGTCAACCTGTTGAAGATCCTCTTCAACATCCATTTCATTGTAGTCATCTTCTTCCATTGTTTCCATAACATCAACAATGATTTCATCTTCATTCTCTGGAATATCATCTTCTTTAGATTCTAGTTCCTCAATAAGCTCATTCTTTTCAAAAATTGTTCCACAAGATGGGCATACTGGTGGGTTCTTTCTAAAATCATAATATGATTTACCACAAGCAACACATGTTCTTTTAATACCCCATTCTGGTTTTGCCATATTATTCTCCTTATATTTAACATTTAACTAAATTATTCAGTATGATAAATATTTGCTCTCTTTTTTCAATTTTGTCAAGAGAAAAATTAAAAAAAATATTAACCCAAGCTAGCAGCATACATTTGCCCTATCAATCTACTAAATCTTTTTCTTTCTTCCATAGATGAATTTTCATCAGGAATAAGCTCTGGATTATCTCTTTTTATGTTAAAGAAATACCTTTTATATAGTTGTTTTTGTTTCTCTAAAGTCATTCGCCCATAAAGCAGAGAGGATGATGACATTAATTCTGATTGTACAGGATGATCAGAAAAAGCTATATGAAGATGAGCTTCATCATTAAGCCTTTGAACCGCTTCTAGACTGTGATTCAAGTTATGTATATAAGACTTAACAACACTTTGAGCAGGAACCCCTCCCTTTTTAAACCTATCAAAACTTTTATGTTTAATAAAGTCAGATTTCTTTTGCAACCCATTTAAAAACATACACTCTACATATTGAGAACCTTCAAAATTTAAATATAAGTTTTCCATCTCAATTTTTGCTCTATGGAACTCAAGTTTTCTAATTCTTTCTTCAAATTCTTTTGTTTTTACATGCTCTTGCATTTTAACATCACATTTTTTCAAAAGGTACTCTGTAAAATCTCTTTTCACATACTGATCAATTTGTTTTTTATTAAGGTCTGCAGCTCTTTTGCCTTCCTGACAAAGAATTTTTATAGTCTTTTTTGAAGAAGCTGATAAAGAGATTGGTTGATCAAGTTCAATATCAAGCACAAGATGATCGTGACTATATTGTTTAGACCTACCATTCTTTTTCTGCTTATTATTATGTAATAAGTTATAATTTTCTATAACCTTAGTAGTTCTTTCTTTAACTCCTCTAAAAGATGCAGAGAAAGCAAACAAGAAAGAGAACAAAGCCATTCTGTTATTAACTTTTTTCTTTTCAGAGTCATTATAATCACCTGTTCCAAATGTAATCATTGTTTTTGAAGTTAACACATCTTGATTAATAAAATATCTTAAACTTCTTTTTTTAACTGGATTTTTAGTAGAACAATAATGACAATCTAATTCAACATTAGGAATATTCGCAGAGAACCCTCCATCAACTGCTGTTATTCTTTGCCTAGAAACAGCTTTAGGACCATCTCTCCATTCAAAAGTAGCAGTATGAGGAAGCAAGTAAGGAGTAGCAGCTGTTGTTGCTAATAACACATCCTCTACACTATTATTTAAGTTATCCTCAGTTCTGAAAGATAATTGATGCCCATTTGTTATATCAATAACAGGAATTGTAATAGGTATTAGAAAGTTTTTTTCATTAAACAATAGGCCGTCAAATTCTCTTTTTAGAATCTTTTTCAAGCCTTTATTTGTATAAATACTTCCCCCAATTGCTTTAAATTTTTTCATTTTCCAAGGCATTAAAATAGCTTGAACAGTATTTAACTTAGAAAAACCGAAAATTTCAGGTAAAGCTTTTTTATAAATTTCTATAACATCATCTACTGAATACTTAGGCTTCTTAAAGTCTGGAGAATTTCTATCTGTAGATTTTCTTAATGCTAACAAACAAGATATAATAGCTCCTGTTGAAGCACCAGACATAACATCTAAAGTATCTATAAAAGAGTGCTTTATAGGATCTTCACCATTTTTTATTCTTTTTGCATTTTCCTGTTGAATTTTTTCATCAATAGCTTTTGCTATCTGCAGAGATATTAAACCTCTAGAACCCCCACCAGCAAAAACCCCCATTCTTAAACGAACATTTGTTCTTGGTTCATATTTATATGACTTATGAAAAACATCCTCTACACTACTTAGATGACTTATTTTTTCTTCTTCTAATCTTAAAAGTGTATTTAACATAAAAAACCGCCCATTTATAGTTCTATTTAGACATTATATCACATAAGTTACTATAAAACAACGGTTTTTTGTTTTTATTTTTTAGTCTTTTTTAAATTCCAAATATTTTTTGCATAATTAGCCACAGAATTATCTGAAGAAAAGAAGCCCATATTAGCAATATTTATTACAGATTTCTCCGCCCATTCACTCTGATTTTCAAAGCAAGCATCAACTTTCTCCTGAGCTTGAACATAAGACTCATAATCAGCCAACAGCATATACTTATCTTCATTTAATAAAGAATTGACTATATCTTGATATCGTTCAGGATTTTCTGGATTAAAATAACCACTACCAATCATATCAATAACCTCTCTCAATTCAGAGTTCTTATCATAATAATATCTAGGATCATAATCATTCTTTCTGTCTGCAACCTCTGGAGTTCTTAATCCGAAGATGAATATATTTTCTTCACCAACACAGTTAGCAATCTCAACATTAGCTCCGTCCATCGTGCCTATTGTAAGAGCTCCATTCATAGAAAACTTCATATTACCGGTACCAGAAGCTTCTAAACCTGCAAGAGATATTTGTTCTGACAAATCAGCTGCAGGTATAATTATCTGAGCTTTTGATACATTATAATCAGTAATATAAACTACTTTAAGCTTATCATTAACTTCTTCATTATTATTTATTAAAACAGCTATATCATTTATTAATCTAATAATTAATTTAGCTTGCTTATAAGCTGGAGCAGCTTTACCTGCTATTACAATCGTTCTTTTAGTTAAGTCCTGTCCAGATTTAATTCTATTATATCTAGTTATAATATGCAGAACATTTAACAACTGTCTTTTATATTCATGTATTCTTTTAACCTGTATATCAAACATTGAATTTGTATCAACATCAATATTCCAAATTTCTTTAATATAGTTTGCCAATCTTTCTTTGTTCTGAGACTTAATCTTTAACAACTCTTTTGTGAAAGACTTCTTAGAAGAATAATTATTTAACTCTGTTAGAAGGTCTAAATTTGTAACCCAATTATCAGAGCCAATAGTTTTTGTAATCAATCCTGCTAATTTTGGATTTGCTTGTCTAACCCATCTTCTTGGAGTTATACCATTTGTTACATTTGTAAATCTTTCTGGGAACATTTGATAAAAATTATTAAATATACTATCTTTCATCAATTGAGAGTGCAACTCCGAAACTCCATTAATATGGTGAGATGAAACAATGCACAAAAATGCCATCCTTACTCTTCTATCTGCATCATCAATTAAAGACATTTGAGATAGTTTTTCTAAATCTCCTGGAAATCTAACTTTTACTCTATCCATAAAATCCTGATTAATATAATAAATTATATCAAGATGCCTTGGCAACAGCTCTTCAAACACACTAATAGGCCATGTTTCCATAGCTTCAGCCATTAAAGTATGATTTGTATAACTAAATACTCCTTGAGCAATTCTCCATGCATCATTCATATGCAATCCATGTTCATCAACAAGAATTCTTATCAATTCAACAATTGCTAGTGTAGGATGAGTATCATTCAAATGAATAGAGACCTCTTCTGGCAACTCATTAAAATCGCTATGAGTTCTTAAGAATCTTCTAATAATATCTTGAACTGAAGCAGAAACAGAGAAATACTCTTGTTTAAATCTTAACACTTGCCCCGCTAAAGTAGAGTCTTCTGGGTAAAGAACTTTTGACAAGCTTTCTGAATTTGTTTTTTCTTTAACAGCATCAATATAGTTTCCCGTATTGAAAGAGTCTAAATTAAAGTCGCTATCTGCTCTAGCAGACCATAATCTCATACTTGTTGCAGACTCAGTCTTATAACCAGAAACGGGAATATCAAAAGCAACAGCTTTTAACCTTTCAGCAGGCTCCCATTGTCTTTGTTCTTTTCCATCATTATTTATAAATTTAACAACTTCTCCTCCAAAACTAATTGGATAAACAAGCTCTGATCTCTCAAATTCAAAAGGATAACCATGAGTTAACCAATTTTCTGGATACTCTTTTTGTTCTCCATTTTCTATACTTTGTCTAAACAAACCGTATTCATATCTTATTCCGTAAGCATGTCCTGGATAACCATGAGTTGCAATTGAATCAAAAAAACATGAAGCCAATCTACCTAAACCACCATTACCTAATGCTGGTTCTGGTTCAAATTCTTCCAAATCATCAATAGAGACTTTAAACTCTTCTAAAGCTTGATTTAGATTACTCTCCATATCAGCATCTATTATAAATTTTCTTAAATTTTTTCCTGGCAGATACTCCATTGAGAGATAGTACATTCTCTTATAATCATCTTTAACTTCATTTCTTGCAGATTTTAAATAATTATGAGAAAGATAACCCCTCAGCAAATAAGAAACAGCTTTATACCAATCATTTTTATCAGCAAATTTAGGGTCTCTTCCCACAACTTGCATCATATATCTAACTAAACTCTCTTTTACACCTTCCGCTGTTTTATATCTTGCATCAGCATACATAATATCATCTGAGCTTTTCATTTTTTTATTCTCAGATTTTTTGATTCTAGTTTTACTTATCACCATAGTTTTTAATAGATTCCTTTATTACTTTCTTTGCTTCTCTAATGCCTTTGAATCCTATAGCTCTAACCCACTTACCTTTTTCCAGGTCTTTATAGTGAGAAAAAAAGTGTTCAATTTCAGCCAACTGAGCATGAGGCAGGTCTTTTAAAGCTTTAGCTTTGTAATAAGGGTTTAATTCATCATGAGGAACACAAATAATTTTTTCATCCATTCCTTTTTCATCTTCCATTTCAAAAACACCAATTGGCACACATCTAACTACACACCCCGCCATAAGAGGTGAATGAGTAACGACCAAAGCATCTAAAGGATCTCCATCGCTTGCCAAAGTATTTGGTATAAATCCATAGTTATGAGGATATCTCATTGCATTATTCAAAAACCTATCTACAAAGAACATAGATGAATCTTTATCTATTTCATACTTAACTGGAACTTCATTTTTTGGGATTTCTATTACTACAAATAAATCTGTAGGAGGGTTTTTACCCGCAGGTATTGCATCTAAATTCATATTATTCTCCTTAACTATATATTATTGAATATAGGATATAGATTTAAATACTTTTGTCAACCTTTTACTTTCTAAAAAACTCATAAAGAGCAACTACCGCAGCATTACTAACATTGATTGATGACACTTTAGATTTATGAGACATAGGTATTCTTGCTAAAAGATCGCATTTTTTAAGTACTAAATCTCTTATACCTGGCCCTTCAGCTCCTAGAACAATTGCAATTTTGCCAGCTTGCAATCCTGTAGAAGAAAGTTCACACTTACCTCTTTCATCAAGCCCTATTATCCAATAACCATTTTCCTTTAATTTTTCCATAGATCTAGATAGATTAACAACCTTAACCATTGGAGATTCTTCTACTCCACCACAAGCTATCTTAGCAACTAACCCAGTTATATTTGGAGAATTTTTCTCTTGAACGATTACAGCATCTGCTCCAAAAGCAGAAACAGAACGAATTATAGCACCTATATTATGAGGGTCTGAAACTTGATCCAAAATTAAAACCACACTTTTTTCGCCTGCTCTATTTATAAAATCTTCTAATGTAACTTTATTTAAATGCTCGCAATCTAATACAACTCCTTGATGTACGGCTCCTTCTGGCAACATATCATCAATTTCATGTTTTTTCTTTATAACAACTCTATATTTATCTACTTTTGCAAACTTAGCCAAGTTTTCTATTCCTTTAAGAGTAGCAAAAATGCGATTTATTTTTCTTTTTTCATTTTTTAAAGCACAAGATACAGCATGTATCCCATATAATAAATTTTCTTTTTTCATTAAATTTTTCCTGTTATTAAATAATATATTTTAGAGCAAAAAAGCAAACTAGTATTAGTGCGAAAAATAAAAATGTCAAAAGACCTAATCTTCTTTCTATAAAATCTTTTATTTTTCCATCCCATTTCCAAAGCAATCCTGCAATTAAGAAGAATCTAGCTCCTCTAGATAGGATTGAGGCAATTATAAATACTAATAAGTTAAGATTAACTACTCCGCTTGTAATAGTAATTACTTTATAAGGGAATGGAGTGAATCCAAAAAATGCCACAACCCAAGACCCCCAAGAGTTATATAATTCTTTAAAACTATTAAATTTATCAGTATAGTGATACAGTTCCAACAAAGGTTCAGCAACACTATCGTATAAAAAAGCTCCGATTACATAACCAAATAAAGCTCCTAACACAGAAGACAATGTACAAACAAAAGCTATCTTAACCGCTTTTGACCTATTAGAAAGAACCATTGGTATTAACAGTGCATCCGGAGGTATCGGGAAAAACGAACTCTCTATAAAAGATATAGCTGCCAGAAACCACATGGCTGATTTTCTATCTGATAGAGACATAACTTTATTGTATAATTTTCTTAACATGATTTGTAAATTAGCACTTTAATAAAAAACTTGCAATTTATTTTTTTTATAATTATAAATATATTAAAAGCAAAGGAAAGAATTATGGCAAATACATATTTAGTAAAGGTTAGATCTAGAGGTCAAAATAAAACAATAACATTGACCGCAGCCAATGTAGAGCAAGCAAAAAGAAATGCTCGTAGATATGGTATGGTTCAAGCCATAACAAGAAAACAAACTCAAAGTATTTTCGAAAGAGGAATGTCTCCATCTGAAAGATATATTTTCATTATCAGACTTTCCACAATGCTTGCCGCTAGAGTTGGTACTACTGAGGCTCTTAGGCTGATACGAGACTCTTTTACAGGAAGAATAAGCAATGCAGCTGGAATTCTTTTAGAGAAGTCTGAAATGGGTGTTAATGTAACAGATGCTATTGCAGAAGATAAAAAGAACTTTCCTGGAGCGATTGGACTTATTATTAAAGTTGGTGCTCAATCTGGACAAACTTGGGTTTCACTAAAACAAGCAGCCGAGTTTGAAAAGAAAATTAATAGCATCAAAGGTGGATCAAAAAGAGGTGTAGTTGGTGCATTTATTTCATTTTTCTTAGCAGGTATAATTCTTATCGGAAGTAATATGTACTTAAGTCCTAAAATCATGGAAATGTCCTTGATGAAATCAAATAAAGATTTAATTAATACAGACTTCATCAACACTCTTGCATGGTGGAGTGGTCTAATGATGGCAATTTTCTTAACTATTTTAGTAGCCCTATTTTTACTTAGTACTGTTGTGAAAAGAGTAGTTCCTGTTGTTGCTGATAGAATTATATTAAAAATTCCATTTTATAGAGAAATGATTCTTGCTCAAGATAACTATATTAATATGCACAGATTATCTCTTCTTGCGAAGTCAGGTGTTAGAATGGAAGAAGCAATCAAATCAACTTTAGACAACTGTAAACCAGGAGCTCTAAAAGAAGATTTCAAAGGAGCTTTAAATGCTCTTAAAAAAGGTCAAAAATGGGCAAGTGGTATGAGAATGCTACATCCAACTGATAGAGCCGCTTTAATGCTTGCCTCTGATAGAGAACAAATTGCTGAAAACCTTGAAAACATTGCTGAACAATACCAAAATCTATACATTCAAAGAGTTGCTCTATTTACACCTGTTATGCAGATTTCCGCTGCTTTAGCAATTACAATGTCTGGTATAATCTTATTTGGTGTTTCAATCTTACCGATGCTACAAGTATCCGCAAGACTATCAACAAAAGTATAAAAAATATTTAAATTTATTTAATCGTTATTTTTGATGAGTTAATTCCCATCCCTGATAAAACATTTAACATTGAATCAGCTTCTTCAATAGAAGCCATAGGTCCTATTTGCACCCTGTGATAGGTGCTACCATTTATAACAATTTCCTCAAGCTTAACATTACCCAATTGCTCTAATGCTAATTTCATTTTCTCTGCATTTTCATAAATTGAAAAAGACCCCGCCTGCACATATATATTCTTGTTAACCAATACAGGTTCAGACTTATATATATACTTATCCATATCGTTCTCTACCACTTTTATTTTCCTAACATCTTTAGGATATTTTATATTAGATATGTCTTTCCCTCTTCTTGCTAACCTTGCAATTTTTTTACTTTCTTTTCCTAGAATTTGAACTCTAACTTTTGTTGTTCCCTTATCATCAAAGCCTAACAGCTCTGCTGCTTTTTGAGACACATCAATTATCCTATTTTTAACATAAGGACCTCTATCATTAATTCTTAAAATAACTCTTCTTCCATTTTTCAGATTCGTTACTCTAACAAAACAAGGCATTGGTAAAGTTTTATGAGCTGCTGTCATTGCTCTTGTATTATAAATCTCTCCATTAGCTGTTTTTTTGCCATGGAAATCATCATCTCCGCCCCCATACCAAGAGGCAACACCAATCTTATCATATTCCCAATCTTCTTTTGGGTAATACTTAACACCATTTATTACATAAGGGTTACCCACCTTATAAACTCCCTTTGCTTCTTCTGTATTATCAAAAGGCAAAATTAGTTTAAAAACATGACCAACTAAGCGAACACCTGTACACCCGCTTAATAAGAATAAACAAACTAAAATTAAGATACTTTTTTTCATAAATACTCCGTTTGAGTACTACTATATACATAAAAAATATATTTTCAACTTTTTTATTTAACTTCTCTAATTCTATCAGATAAAAGACCAACTGAAGTTGCGAAATGATAAGACCTATTCCATTTCATAAAAACTCTAAAATTATTATAGATTAAATAAGCTTGCTCCTCAAGTCCATCTGGAGCTATAATAGATCCTTGCATATTAGATGTTGGTAATTCTAAACCATTCTTATTTCTAACACCTAAAACTTCCCATTCTTGAACCGTTTTTTTTGTACCAAGACCTAACAATTCTTTATCAAAGTTTTCAGGCAAAGTAACAGCTCTTCCCCATTTTTGATTTTTATCGAAACCAGCTCTTTTTAAATAATTAGCGGTAGATGCGAAGACATCATCTTTACTCTTCCAAATATCTTTTTTACCATCTTTATTATAATCAACAGCATAATGTATAAAGCTGGATGGCATAAATTGATTTTGCCCCATAGCTCCAGCCCAAGAGCCCTTCATATTATCTATTGAGATATGTCCATCATCTAATATTTTCAAAGCATTAAATAATTCCTTTTTAAAGAATTCTGATCTTCTTTTATCATAAGCTAATGTTGCTAAAGCTCCAATTACATAATCATTACCAAATCTTTCTCCGTAATTAGTCTCTAACCCCAACAGTGCAACTATAAACTCTTCAGGTACAGAATACTCTTCAGACACCTGCTTTAATTTTTTTCTATTTTCTAAATAAAATTTTTGACCTTGTGTTATTCTAACTGGATTAACAACTTGTTCTAAATAAACTGCCATTGTCTTTTTAACTTCCGGTTGATTTCTATCTAATGAAATTAACCTCTCTTTGAAAGAAACTTTTTCAAAAGCTTTTTGAACTGTTGATTTTGATATACCTTGAGATATAGCCTCTACCTTAACTTGCTTTAACCACTGTTCGAAATCAGGATTATCAACAACTTTAACTGAAGAGCATGCTCCTAAGAATAGCCCAACAGCTACAACAAAAACCTTACTTATTTTATTCATAAACAATCACTTTCTATGAGAAGAAATCATTAAAATCTTCTTCTGTCTCGACTTCACTTAAACTAATATCATCATTTTCGAGGTCTTTTTCAGACTTTTCTAACATCTCTTCTTCTTTATTCTCTTCAACTACTTCTGGTTTAGTTTCTAATTCTTCTTCTGATATAGATTCAGCAAATTCTTTTAGGCTTTCAGCATGATCTCCAGCGACAGCAACATTATCAGATATTAAATCAGCTGTTGCTCTTAATATAGCATTAACAACTGCTTTTCTATCCATACCATCTGGAGATAAATACTTTTTCATAGCTTGAACAAAATCACCTGACATTTCTTTTTTAGACTCATTAGCTATTATCGGAGCATCTATCTGATCTCTACCCCATATTTCGTTCAGAGCATTATTAACAACTTCATCAGATATATCTTGGTTATTCTGCTCCCATGGAAGAGTATTTGTTAAATCAATTGTAGGTTTATAAACATCTTCTTTATTAGCATCTTCTTTTATCTGCTTTACCTCTTCTTCATCAGCGAATGGAGGAGTGTCTTTGAAGTCATCTGATTTATATGAATCTAACATTTTTTGGAAATCATCAAGGTCCATATCATCTAATATGTTTTCTTCTTTTTTATTATCTAATAAGCTCATAAAATCATCATCATCAGACTTATTACTATCTCCTTCATCATCAAAGAATTTAGAGAAATAATCTAGATTTTCATCTTCATCAAGATCTTCTTTTGAGAATAAATTAGAAATCGCTACAGTTCCTGTTTCAGTTCCCTGTTTGCTCTTATCATAAGCATTCTGGAACCCCTCTTTTACAGAGGCTAAGATTTCATTCTCAGATAAACCATCAACTGCAATATCTTTAGCTGCTGACCAATTTGGGTTTCTAAATTTACTCATCAATTGTTCAGAAAACTTAAAGTTTTCTTTAAAACTTTCTGATATACCTGGTTGAACTTTCAAGAAAGTTTGCATTCTAATAGCAGGAAGCTTAGAAGGTTGAATATATGTCATTTGAACTTCAGCAACCTTACCTCCAAATACCATATGCACATGCCCCGGCCCTTGTTTTCTCAATTCACCATAACTAACAATACTTGATGATTCAACAGACAACCCTTCTTTTCTAGAAACTTTAGATTTGAAGAACCCTGTCTTAAGCTCCAATCCTTTTTGTACAACAACATCAATTTTACCAACATTCTTTTCAAAGAAATCTTTTGTTGGACCAGGATCTTCTAATTTACCAAATATTTTTAAGTTACAGTTAGCAGTAATTGATTTTGCCTCTTCTTTAACCCTCTTCTCCATAGCTGCCAAATCTTGTCCTGCAAAAACAAGAGAGAAACCAAGAGAACGGGCTTGTGCTGCCATAGCCGCCATACCTTGAGATGTATAATAACCTACCTCATCAAAAATAGTAACGAAAGGAGAATTAGCTCTTGTTACTTTATTTTCAATAATATCTTGCCAGCTACCCTCAACATCGGAACCAAGAGAAGCACCCATCATACCTTTAATAGAAGATGCCACGATTTTACCTAAGTTAGCAGCCTCATCTCCAGATTTTTCTAAAATAGGAATCATAACAACCATCATACGACGATTTAAAACCACATCGTTAATGTCTATATCTGCTAAATTTTGTTTAAAAATATACCCATATTCATCTGCTAAAGATCCTAATGATCTTGTAAATTGCATTGATAGAAATCCATGTTGTTGATAACATGTAGACAAATCATGTGGAGGATCATCTGGACCTTGTGGTTTTTCTTTACCATCATCATCAAAAGCACTGTCAACATATCCTGGTAAAGTATCAAGATAACCAAACACACCTTTTGCAATTTTCTTTGGTAAATTTTTATTTCTATAAAGAGCTACAACTTTATCAAGTGTTAGAGTTTTTCTAATTGAATCAACATCAAGCAGGAGTCCTTCATGATCTCTTTGCCAAGTAAGAGCAGGCATAATGGCTGTCATAAGAGATATAGCCCTACCTTTCCACATAGCATTATCGCCACCAGCTTCATCCATTAGACCAACTAATAAATTAGTTAGATACGAAGCAGAACCATTTGCAAATGGGTTCATAGAGTTTGACTTTCCTCCATCATCAGAGTTACCAGTCATGTAGTTTAATAAAAGAAGGTCATCTTCTCTACCAAATCTTCTAGCCAACGAGTATAATGAAGCCCATAAATCCGTATCAGCTTTACCATCGACATAAACAAAACCAGACCCCCAAGTAAGAGCATTAGTTGATAATAATTTTAACCCCTCTGTTTTACCAGAACCTGTAGTACCTAAAAACAGTATATGAGTTCTTGCATCAGAGTTAGAAATCCATAATTCTCTATTATCTTCGGCATCTTTTTTCTTTTGGTTACCTAAGAACATCATACCATCAGCTTTACTACATTCTGGGTGATGTTTCATTCCTTTACTTTGTAATGGATATTTATATTCTAGACCTATATCTAGCTTTCTATACCAGAAATAGAATAGTAAATTTATAATAAATATTAAATTAACAAAATACAGAGATGATTTTAGGAAGAACATTAAAAAGACACTAAAAACGAATATAGAACAAGCAACCTCAGGCTTAGATAAGAATTCACTTATCCTTTGCTCTGGGGTTCTCATATCGAACTTTGCCCCTTCAAATTCCAGATTGGTATCTTTTGCCATTTATATAACTTCCCTTTTACCTACCTATATTTATTACTTGCTCATAGAAAAAATATCTTCTACAGGCATAGCCACACCTTTTGCTTTATCTATATCAGAGTATACACTCATATCAGATTGTTGCATAGCAGCAGCTCTCATAGCTTGTTCTCTCATAATTGCAGAATTTTGTTCTGAAACTCTAATAAAAGATGCTGTTAAATTTAATAAAAAATAAACTGCAAATATTGCTAATAATATTTTAGCAATAAATACAGGTGTTCTAAATGTTTTATTTTTTCTTAAAGTTTTTTTAGAAATAACCTCTTGAGCATCTTTAGCATCTGCCACATTATCAAAGTCTATTGTTGCATAAATTTCATCACCATCTAATACAATTATTTGTTTTGCTTTTTGCTCTAGTTTTAAAACAGCAAAAGTATTCATATCAATGCTGATAGTAGATTTGGAGGTCGCAACTTTTATTTTACCTCCAGAAACTTTAACTTTATAATTTTTCTTAACTATTTTCATTTTCTTCTCCTTGTTCTTTTACAGGTATATTTGGATAATGCTCATCAAAGTAATCTTTTATTGATTCTATTGCTTTATCTACATTTATAGTAACCAGAGGTTTTCCTAATGATTTCTCTGCATAATAATGAGCTATAGCACCAGAACCTTCTGAGAAATATGTTCTTCTCCCTAAAGAATTTAAAGCATACCATAAATCTCTATCTACACCTTTTAACCATAAGAATTGAGCCGGAGCCAAAACACCACCTCTTTTTCTTGCCCATTCTAAAACATTCAACATAGCTGAATTTACATAGGCATTATTATTTGCAATTTTAACTGCTTCGTGTCCAACCTTAGGATCTGATAGAATTTTAGAAACTCTAGCTTTAATGTCTTTTGTCATTTCGAAGCCTTTTTCTCTTGTCCAAAGAGAACATAAGTCTCCTAAAAATGCATCTGCAGCTTCTCTTTTTCTAGCACCTTTTAAAGCAAAAGCTGCTAACAAAGCTCTTTGATATTCTGGCAACTTAGCAGAACCTCTCCACCTCTCGCCCAGCTGTTTTTGAAATTCTTTTTTAGCCTTTAACTCATCAAACTCATAGCTATCTGAATCTACACTTATATCATTATAAACAATCCAATCTTCTGGAGATAAAGCTTCCGCAAATACTTTTAGTTTTCTAGGAACAGGATCCCCCTGAGCTCTTGAGCTTTCTTTTCCTGGATCATAATCTATAAAAGGCTTGATATAAGGCCAAGCTTCTGCCTGATACCTTATCATTCCATTTAAATCCATTTTCTTTCTTAAAAGCTTTTTTGAAGGAACCATTATAACTTTATAAGCCATATATAACATAAAAGGAGTAAATACATATCTCATATAATAACCAGCCAAAAACATTGTTGGCTTAATTAAATCATTAAGATCCAAAGAGCTCTTTTCAGCACTTAATAAAGCAGTTTTAGCTCTTACTATAACATCATTATTGACAAAAACATCAATCACATAAAGCTGAGCATATGTAATCCATCTAAGCACATTCATGATATCATATTTATAAACATACCACATACCCCAACCAAAGATTGCAATCACCATGGAAGTCAATAAGATAGTAAATAATGGTCCGTGCTCTTTCTGCCCTGACAAACTAGTAATCCTCCTTATTTTTACTTGTAAGAGATTAAAGTAATAAAACTCATTTTGCAAGCATTATTTTTATTTTTAAACCTGTTTTTAACTTGCATTTATAAAAGAATACTGATATAAAAATTATAAAGACTAATATTTAAAGAGGGAAATTTTATGAAAATAATAGTAGAACAAAGTTCAATACTTAGAGTATTATCTCATATTCAAAGCATAGTTGAAAGAAAGAACACTATTCCGATTTTATCTAATGTTATGATAAAAGCAGAAAACAATAAACTTTTATTAACAGCTACAGACATGGATATAGAAATCATTGAATCTATTGATGCAGAGGTTATTGAATCAGGAGCAACAACAGTTCCAGCTCACACTCTATATGATATCGTAAGAAAATTACAAGACGGCAGTCAAGTAACTATTGAACAAAGCGATGACATAAATGTTTCAATTTCATCTGGAAAATCAAACTTTAATCTAGGATCTTTACCAAGTGATGACTTCCCTGTAATGTCAAATGAAGAAAGTGAATTTAACTTTTCTATCTCAGTTAGCGATTTCACAAAAATAATTGACAAAACAAAATTTGCTATATCTACAGAAGAAACAAGATATTATCTAAACGGTGTTTTCTTCCACGAAAAAGAAGGTAATTTAGTTGCTGTATCAACAGATGGCCATAGACTGGCTAAAGTAGAAATAGAAGCACCACAAGGTTCTGCAGGAATGCCTGGAGTTATTATTCCTAGAAAAACTATTTTAGAAATCAGAAAATTAGTTGATTCTTTTGACGGAGCTCTAAACATAAACCTATCTGAGAATAAAATTATTTTCACAATTGACTCTATCAAATTCACATCAAAATTGATAGACGGAACATTCCCTGACTATGAAAGAGTTATACCTAAAGGGAACGATAAAGTATTAACTTTAAATCCAAAAGAGTTCTCTACAACAGTTGACAGAGTATCAACAGTTGCTACAGATAAAACAAGTGCTGTTTCTCTTAAAATAAGTGAAAATCAAGTTAACATTTCTGTTAATGCTCCTGATTGCGGCTTTGCTAAAGATGAAATCGCAGCTACTTACTCTGGTGAAGAGCTAGAAATAGGCTTTAACTCTAGATATTTAATTGAAGTTGCTGCTCAAGTATCAGGAAAACAATGTGAATTCAATTTATCAGACTCTGCATCTCCTGCTTTAATTAAAGATTTAGAAGATGAAAAAGCAGTTTATGTTCTAATGCCTATGAGAACATAAATAAAAAGATTTTAACTATTCTTAGTTATACAAAAAAAGACCCTTCAAGTATCGATATATACTAAACAGGGTCTTTTTTTACAGAACAAAATCATTTAAACTCTATTCATAAAATGAATATATATCATTATATCAGATTCACTAACTTTAACATTGAATAAATTTTCAAAATAATATATCATCCTCCTTAGGAGAATTAATTCATGGATAATAAAACTATAATTTCTAAAATATCTATTAATAATTTCAGAAATTATGACAATAAAACATTTTCTTTTCAACCCGAGAAACAGTTCGTTGTAATAAGCGGGCAGAACGGAGCTGGAAAGACCAATATTTTAGAAGCCATAAGTTTATTTTCCCCTGGTAAAGGACTGCGAAAAAGTAGTAACGAAAATTTTAAAAACATTAAAAACCCTAGCTTGCCTTGGGGAATCAACATAGAGCTAAATATAGATGATAATAAGCACAATTTAGGAACAGGTATTTTATCTCCAGAATCAGCAAGAAGAATTATAAGAATTAATCAAGAAAATATAAAATCAAGAACTATGCTATCTGAATATCTATCTATAATTTGGCTAACACCTCAAATTGATAAAATATTCATAGAAAGTAAATCAACAAGAAGAAAATTCTTCGACAAAATGATGATAAATTTAAAACCAAATTTATCACATTTATTCTTTGAATATGACAGAGCAATGAAAGACAGAACAAAGATATTAAAAGAGAATTTTAATGACTCTGTATGGCTTTTAAAGCTTGAGCAAGTTATGATAGAAAAAGGAATTGAAATCGCCAAAGAAAGAATATTATTTTGCAATAACTTAAATTCTCAAATTCAAAAAGATAATATAAGCATTTTCCCTAAAGGAGATATACAAATATCTGGTCATTTTGAAAATTTATTAAAAGAACACAGTGAAGAAGTTGTATCTCAAATGTCATTTGATGAATTTTTAGCAAACAGACACAGAGATGCCATGAGAGGCGGAGCAACTATTGGAGCTCACAAATCAGATTTTTTGGTAACATACATTGATAAAAACATGCCTGCAAGCCTATGCTCTACAGGAGAACAAAAATCATTACTAATATCAACATTTTTATCTTTTGCTCATGAGATGAAAGAAACTCATGAGAAAGCCCCTATAATATTGTTAGATGAGCTAGTAGCTCATTTAGATTTAGAACGAAAAAACAGTTTATTTGAAGAATTAAAAAATTTAAGCTCACAAGTATTTATGACAGGCACTGAAGACAACCTGTTTAATGAAATAAAAGACTGCTCTCAAACTATTAAATTATAATGCATTATCAAACAAAAACCCCAGCTAAAAGCTGGGGATTGAATAATTCTATAAAAAAGAATTAAAATTTATTTTTTGTATGTTATTATTTAGAGATTACTGAAACAAACTGTTTCCCTTTTTTCTCTCTAAATGAAACATTACCCTCTACAAGAGCAAATATAGTATGATCTTTACCCATACCTACATTTTCACCTGGGTGGTATTTTGTTCCTCTTTGACGAATAATGATATTTCCTGGAATTACCGCTTCACCGCCAAATTTTTTAACACCTAGTCTTCTACCAGCGGAATCTCTACCGTTATTAGAACTACCCCCTGCTTTCTTATGTGCCATTTCGTTTCTCCTTTTTGTTTTTCTCTAATACATTATCGATTCGAGAAAACAGTTAACTTATTTCGAAAAAATAATTATTTTTTCTTAATTTCTGTGACTTTTAATACAGTAACATTTTGACGATGACCGTTTTTCACTCTAGATTTTTGTCTTCTTCTTTTTTTGAAAACTAGAATCTTTTTGTTTCTCTTTTGAGCAACAACTTCAGCTTTAACAACCGCACCTTCAACTAGTGGAGCCCCAACAACTACATCATCTCCGTCAGTAATCATTAGAACTTGGTCCAAAGAAACAGTTTTACCTTCTTCTGCTTCCAACTTCTCAGTTTCGAAAATATCTCCAACTGCGACCTTATACTGTTTGCCACCTGTTTTTACAACTGCGAACATTATATATTCCTATTCTGTTTTAGTTTTAATCATTGTATATAAATACATACAAGCGAGCTACCTTTTTACACTATTATATAAAAAAAGTCAAGTTTTATTCACAAGAACATTTATGAGCCCCTGCTGTACAACCTTTACATCTAACAAAACTTATTTTTCTTTTAATTTCTGCTTTGTTTTTTCTCATGTTTTCACAAGCTTTTTTAAGAATTTCATCGAAATCTTCGCCAGATTCTTTATTAATAGCTCCAACACTTATATTAAGTTTTAATTTATTACCATCACCTGTCTCTACATAACCTTGAGAAACAGACTCTTCTACTCTTTTCTTTAAACTTGGCAAATACTTTTCCTGCACCTTAGGAGTAACCAAAACAAATTCATCTCCCCCATCTCTAAACAGTAAATCACCTTTTCTTGAATCATCCTTCAATCTTTTAGAGATTTGTTTCAGAACCTCATCGCCCACACTATGACCATAGGTATCATTAACATATTTAAAATCATTAACATCGATATAAAATATAGACAAAGCATCTTCAGTAGATACTTTTTTAAATGCTTCAAAACTTCTCTTATTATCAAAGCCAGTCAACGAATCAGTCAAAGCTAATTTTGACATATCTAATATACTCTTTTTATTAGACAAAGCTTTGCTAACCGTTGCTTTTAATATATCTTTATTACTCAAATTATGAATAAAATCAGCTCCATATGTAAGAGCCTTGATAATCTCATTACTACTTTTAATATCTGTAAAAAAAACAGACACACCAAGTAAATCAGAGTTAGCCTTAACTTTTTTACATAATTCTAAATTCTTATTGCATGTTTTATCAAACATAATTATATCAAAATTATGTTCACTTATAAAGTCTTCTGTTGACATACCTAGCGGTTCAGTTATTACATTATAACCAAGCTCTTTTATTTGAGCTCTAAATCTTTTGCTTTTGCCGATTAATACAATATCGTTTGTCATTAACTTTCCTTATAAATTCAATTATTTGAACTTATATTACCACAAAAACACAAAAAAGTCAAATATGTTACAATATCAGAACTTTAAAGCTTACAAAGATTCTCTCCCTCGCAAACACAAGTTTTATTTCTACCTGTTCTCTTAGCTTCGTAAAGAGCCTTATCAGCATCTTCTATAACATCTTCAGCTGTTCTATAAAAATCTTTTGTTAAAGTTAGCCCTACACTTATATTTATATCTAATTTATATGGATCTGATGTAAGAGCAAAAGGCTTATCAGATATAACTTTCCTAACCCTTTCAGCAATCTCTCTTGCTTTTTTCTCATCTATGTAAGGGATTACTGCTATAAACTCATCCCCTCCATATCTAGCAATTAAATCAAAATCTCTAAACTCTCCTTTTAATCTAGAAGCAAATTCAACCAGAACTTCATCACCTATCAAATGACCATAAGTGTCATTAACACCTTTAAAATCATCAATGTCAATCATTAAAACTGCAATGCTTTGTTCTTTAGTTTTCATCTCTTCAAACATATTCTCTAAATAAGAGTATAAATATCTTCTATTAGATAAACCTGTAAGCTCATCTACAGAAACTAAAGATAGACTTTTCTTATAGTTCTTTTCCAGTTGTTGTTGATATTTATTTTTCTTTAATTGAGTATAAGTTCTAGCAAGGTACTCATGATTATTAAATGGAGAAACAATGTAGTCATTACAACCAATTTCTAAAGCTTTAATGAAGACCTTTTTATCATCTTCTTCACCAACTATTAATATAGGAGTATTTTTATTTAGCTCTTTAGATTTTATTTTAGAGCTAAGCCTTAAAGCATTTTCTCCTCCAACAGATAAGCTTATAACAAACAAATCCATTTTTTTCTGCTCACTTAATACTTCAACTTCATCTATATTTTTAGTGTATATAACCTTATACCTCTTCTCTTTTAAAGGAGATTTAAGCTGCACTAGCTCTTTATCATCACTACCAACAACCATTATATGAGAGTATTTACATTTCTTACCAAAATACATATCAAGATGATCTGGCAAAACAGTTTTATCTTGTAAAGCAGTTTCTCTAATTATCCACTGTTCAGCCATCATTTTCAATCTTAAAAGAGAGTTAAGCCTAGCAAATAAAGCAACATCATCAACAGGTTTTGTTAATATATCATCCGCACCTACTTCTAAGCCTTTAACTTTAGAATCTTTATCTTCCATAGAGGTTACCATCATCACTGGCAAATAAAATGTCTCTGGATTATTCTTAATTGTTTGACAAACCTCATATCCATTCATACCTGGCATTACTACATCTAAAAGTATTAAATCAGGTCTATTATCCTCAATTAGTTGCAAAGCTTCTTCTCCACTTGAAGCAAGTAAGACATCATAATATTCATCCTTAAGCTTCTTTTCCATAAGCTTTAAATTAACTGGAGAATCATCTACTACTAAAATTTTACCAAACATATTTATCCTTACTCTTTAGTTCATGTATTTTAAAGATTTCTTAAAGTACTCTGTCCCTGTAATTACAGTTAAACCGGTTGCAACCCACAACAAAACATTACCTGTTAGATATATAGCAGGACTCACAAAGTTTATAATCAAGAAACATGTTGCTACCATTTGAAGAGTTGTCTTCCATTTAGCTAATTTTGTAACATGAATAACTACATTTTTAGGCCCCATAAACTCTCTTAAACCAGATACGAACATCTCTCTTATCAGAATAAGAGCAACTGCTATTACATGCACTCCTTCTATTTGCCCGCTTGCGATTAAGAATATAAACAGAGAAGCTACTAATAATTTATCTGCTATAGGATCTAAGAATCTTCCTAAATCAGAAACAACATTCCATTTTCTAGCCAAATAACCGTCTAAGAAATCTGTTAAACTTGCATATATATATAAGCCTAATATTGTCCATAATGCCCATAAGCTATCTACGAAAAACAATCCCATAACAACAGGTATTACCAATATTCTAGATATTGTCAGAATATTAGGGATTTTATTTTTAAATTCCATGATTTTTCTCCTTATTTTTAACTCAAATGTAAAGTAGTTTTATATTAAAGTCAAGAATATATAATTTATAAAAATTGCTGTAAGTACATAGAGTGAGGGAACCACACAATATGAACTGTTAACCAAGCTATAGATACGGCCTTTAAAGGCCATAATATTTTAGGCCACTTAAAATATAAAAAAGCACCTATCAGAACAGCTAAAGAATCCCCAAATAATCTATTTGACCAATGCTCTACTCCATGAAACCAAAACTGAACATTTTTACCTAACGATCCCGTCTCTAAATAATGTTCTACAGCTTCCCAAAAAAAGCTAAGAGCCAATATTGGCATAATAGTATTTACATCCGAAAATTTTCTTGCCGGTTTATTAAAAAACTTTAATATCAAACATACAGTTCCCGTAAATGCGATACCTGCTAATATATGCTCAAAAGACCATATATCGAACATTGAAACTGTTTTATCGCCCCATATTTGCAAAACTTAAACCCTTCCTTTTGTATTATTTGTCTGAAAATAACAGAACTACACTATAAAGTCAATTTATTTATAAAAAATGGCTCTAAATTAATAGAGCCATAAAAAGTTATAAAGCAACAGCTTCTTCCAAAGGAATCTCTGGCACCCCAATATCTGAGTTTATTAAATTATCAGGCACACCCAATTTTTTTCCTAACCATTTTGCGACCTCAGTCATATTTATAGAAGAAAGGCCTTCCTGACCTAAAGAACTAGCAGACTGCACCCAATATAAAACATTTTTTATATCTGCTTGTGCTTGAGATTGAGCTAAAGGAGATTTATATTCTAAAAAAACAAATCTTCCATCAACTCTTAAATCTGATATCTCTCCTCTTCTTTTAAGAATGCTCATTGCTCGAAGAACTAATGGAGTAAGTAGTTCTGCTCTCAACCTGCCAAATGTTGCTCCTAAAACTTTATTCATTTCTGCGCTTCTTTCAAGTACTTCAGTAGCAGTCATATTTCTTGCACCTATAGCCCCAAGCTTATCAGTCCAAAGAGCATGTTTAATCCTGTCTCTTAAGTCATTAAGCACCAGTTGAGATACATCAAACTTACCAGGCATACTTAAAGGAGTTAACCCAGATGACCCCACCGCTTTAGGAATAATAGTACCCGGAGTTAACTTAACAGTAGCAGGATTCAGAACCCCATCATCATCAGCTTGCCATATTCCTGTAGCAGAAATTGATGCATTTTTCAAAACAAGCTCCACAACTTTGTTTGCAGTTTTTATGTCTGGAAGAGCTTTCATAACAGGAGATCTTCCATAAGTCTCACCAGGAGATTTAACCCATCTAAAGTTAATAAATGGAGAATAGTCCATAATTGTTTCTTTTAGCTCTAAATCATATTCCTTTAATACAGCTTTGTATAAAAATGCATTACCCTTAGGCATCACACCCTCTACACATGAGAATTTAATAAAAGGGTCCTCTTCGGCTAACTTCACCATTCTCTTAGGCAAATCTGCCTTTGGGAATCTCTTTTTAAGTTGATTATATGTTAATTTATATTCTCTATATGTTGTATTAAGTTTTCCATCATTACCCTCTGATAAAACCACTTGAGAAAGAGGAACCGCTGTAAATTTAAAAGCAGAAAGATCTCCTATTGGAGCCTCTTCAAATAACAAGCAAGCTGTACCAGCTATAATTAAATCTAAATAGCATTGATGAACCTCTACCACAAAGTTTGACCTATCAAAGTTAGACTGTATTATATTACTATCTCTTTCCAAAACTTTACTAACAGAGTTTTTTTCGTCAGCATTCAAAGCAGGACCACAAACTAAAGAGAACCAAGGACTTGATGGAGGAGTTAAATTAGCTAGTAAATTTGCTCCTAAATTATCTACAGCATCTGGAGCCGTAGCATCATAAAGCTTTTCTCCTGTTTTAGCCCCCGCGGACACATTATTAAAGAAGCTACCTCTTTGAGGCATTACATAATCATAACAATCTTGCCAATTATCTTCCCATTTTTCTCTTTGAGACTTTGCTCTTTCATACTTTTTTAAAAATTCTAAAACTTCCATATTATTACTCCCCTAGTAGTGTCTTTCTCTTTAACTCGCCATCATTCTTTTCCTTAAGAACTCCTTGCCAAGATGTTGTTATAGTACCTATCTTTCCTCTTTTTTCTCCAAGGTAAGATTTAACCTCCTCCTCTTTTTTCTTAGCTCCCTCATCTTTATTAGAAACTTCAGAGCTATTATTATTGTTATTAAGTTTTTGATAGTTACTTGGTATATTTGGTATATTTGAACTACTTCCTCCCATTTAACAATCTCCTTTCTTTAAATTAATTTTTATTAAATATTTATATAATTGATATGGTGTTAAAATAAACACTTTATTGATTCCTAAAATCCTTTTCACACTCTCAACACATGTATAAAAGCTTAATGGCACAACATTATTATGCTTAACCTTAAAGGTTCTAATGACTTTATCCCCTCTTTTTGCGAACCAGCCTGGTAAATCAAAACTAATTGGAGTTTTATGAACCATAATATCTGTAAAAGATGACATAGGATCATAAGTTATCCAATTATCTCCATCATTAAGTATTACAAAACAGTGCTTAAATCCTGACTTAAGAAACTTTAATATTCTTAAATCTGTATTTTTACAAAAAACAACCCAAGCATTATTTGAAGAATTATTATTAATCATCTAAGCAAAAACTCCCTTTATAATACCCTTATTAACAAGAATAGGTTCTATTTTACTCATTGCTTCTTTCCACAAAGTACAAGCTTTTTGTTCTCTGTATCTATCTTTATTAGGAGCACACAACTTCTTTCCATAATGAGCTAGTATTCTAACATGATCAATCAACAAAGTTCTCTGTCTATAAAGCTTATTAATTATATTCATAATATCTTCTGGCTCACAAGGTCTAGAAACTGCACCCATTCCTGGAGAACATTTAGCACCTACGATTTTTGCCTCATTAGCTTGCATAAACCAAAACCAAGCTTCCTGACCATTTGCAAATAATTTTGTATCCCCACTCTCTGTTAGTTTATTGTTATCCATTTGTTTTTATTTTCCCTCCTTATTAAACCCACCTGCATAGGATTATTTTCCTACATAGAACAAAAGTCGTTTTAATTTATTTTTCAATCTTTGTCAAGAAAAAAATAAGATTTTTTTCCTACTTGATTTTTTAAACAAAGTATTGTATTATGCTTTTCAAGGTAAAAAAGAGAAAGATTAATTATTATGATATCACATAAAAAAATATGGTGTGCTATTGATAAAATAGCTAAAGATGCTAATCTATCACCTTCAGGACTAGCTAAAAAAGCAGGGTTAGACCCCACTTCATTTAATAAAAGCAAAAGAGTTGGAAATGGCGGTAAATTAAGATGGCCTTCAACAGAAAGCTTATATAAAATATTAAAAGTATTAAACAAAGATCTTTCATATTTTTCATCTTTAGCAGAACCAAACTCTTTCTCTGAGATTAATATTATTGCTAATATAAATGGTAACAACTCTGGTTTTTATGAAAACGATACGGATAATGAATGGGAAAAAATTGCTTTTCCAAGATCTTTTCCAAATGGAACAATAGCTATAAGAGTAAAAGGTTATGATTTAGAGCCAATATACAGAAAAAATGATATTTTAATAATATCAAAGAATGAAAAAGCTCTTACAGAAGATGAAAGAGTTGCTATAAAAACTAAAGATAACAAAATAATAATAAAAGCTTTCGTTGAACAAAACAAAAGCAAAATAACAGTAAAGTCTATTTGCGATAAAGAAAATTTAGAGCACCTAGATAAAAACAATATAGATTGGATTGGGAAGATAAAATGGGTAAGCCAATAAGATTTATTTTATCTTTTATACTTTTATGTATTACATTTAATCAAGCAATAGCAGGAAACGAGGTTTTCTCTGTTAAAAATATTGATGTAGATGTTACAGATATCAGCTCTGCCATAGCAAAAGAAAAAGCTATTGCCTCTGCAAGAGATAGTGCTTTTAAAAAATTATTAAGCAGACTTACACTACTAACACCTGAAGAGCAATCAAAACTTAACATTATAGACTCTGATATAAACTCTATAATTTCTGATTTTTATATATCTAATGAAAAAAGCTCAGATGTTAGATACAAAGGCTCTTTCCACTTTAATTTTAACCCAAAGAAAACTTCTAGTTTTTTAAACCAAAGAAACATAGCTTTCACATCTATAAAAAGCTCTCCTGTATTAGTAATACCTGTTTGGGTAAAAAACATTGCTGGTGAAGACCAAACTCTTTTATGGGAGGAAAACAACTTATGGAAGCAAGCTTGGCAGAAGTTCTACAGCGACTCATTTTTAGTCCCTCATAAGTTGCCTATTGGAGATCTAACTGACTTATATCAAATCTCAAAAGAAGAAGTTATGTCGGGATCAATTGAGAACATAAAAAACATACTTTCTCGTTATGAAGTAAAAGATATAGTTGTTACAGTAGCTAAAATTGAAGACAATAATTTGAGAGTATATATAAACAGATATGGACTTAATGGCATATCATCAAATAGCTCTATTTTAGTTGATGGAGAAAACAAAACTTATGGAGAAGTGCTAACAGAAGCTATTGAGAAGGTAAATAACGAATTAAGCTTATCATGGAAAGAACAAACCATAACTAAAGGCGATGAAAGAAACTTTATTGATGCAGAAATAAACATATCTTCAATAGAAGAATTAAATAGAATCAAAGATGCTCTTAAAGAAATAACCATAATAAATGAATTCAAAGAAAATATACTGAGAATAGATAGTGCTATTATAGATATATATTATCAAGGAAGGTTTTTTGATTTAAAACTAGCTTTATCGCAAAAAGGTTTAATAGCAGAGAAAACAGATGTTTACTCTTGCAAACTATTTTGGGAAGATAAAAATGAATAAACAAATAGTTATAGATTTTCAACATACTCAAAGCTATTCAAAACAAGATTTTCTTTCTTCCGAAGCAAATGAGCTAGCTTTTAACTGGATAAAAAAATTCCCAAACTGGGACTCTTCAAAAATAACAATAATTTATGGGAGCTCAGGTTGTGGCAAAACTCATTTAGGAAAAATTTGGCAAGAAATGTCAAATGCCTTGGAAATAAAAAAATCAGACGAATGCAATGGAGACACTATAAACAGATTACTATCTGGAGAAAACATTCTAATAGATGATTATGATAAACTATGCATAGATGATAAATTTCTATATAACTTATACAATGCCTCTAAAAACATGAACAGCGGTTTTGTATTAATAACCGCATCTAAAAGACCTCTTGATTGGGGAATAACTTTAGCTGATGCTAAATCTAGAATTTTAAGCATTAATACTATTGAAATAAAAGAGCCTGATGACTTTTTACTATCAGGATTGCTAATAAAGCTATTCTCCGATAGACAGCTAAAAATAAGCCCAGAAATCATAAATTATATTTTAATTCGCATGGAAAGATCTTTCAAAAAAGCTATATCCTTAGTTGAAAGAATAGATAAGCTTTCTTTAGAAAAAAAGAGAAACATAACTATACCTTTAATAAAAGATATAATATAAAAATAAAATTTTGTTGACAAAAAAGCAAAAGTGACATATATTGTCAACTCCAGATAATGGCGATTGTAGCTCAGTTGGTAGAGCCCCGGTTTGTGGTACCGGTTGTCGCGGGTTCAAGTCCCGTCAATCGCCCCATTATTACAACACCCAACAGGGTGTTTTTTAATGTCCAGATACCGAAAGGAAGATTTATGAGCATAAATAAATTGATAAAGGGATATCAAAATTTTTACAAAGACTATAACGAATCTGAAGAACATTTACTAAAGAGATTAGAAAATGCTCAAAATCCATCTACAGTTATAGTAGCTTGTAGTGATTCCAGAGTAGATCCTGCTCTAATTACTAATGCAAATTATGGAGATATATTTGTTATAAGGAATGTAGCTAATATCATACCTCCTTGTGAAAATGATTACTCAACTCACCATGGTACTAGCTCAGCTTTAGAATATGCTGTAAGAAATTTAAAAGTTGATAATCTTATAGTTATGGGACACTCTAATTGCGGTGGCATAAAAGCATTAATGGATACAGACTTAAGCAACGGAGCAGATAGTTTTATTGAGGATTGGATTGACTTAATGAAAGATGTGAAAGCTAGAGTCCCTAAAGACCTAAGCTATGAAGAACAGTTAAGCTACTGTGAAAAAGAGGGGATTAAACAATCATTACAAAATGCTCTAAGTTTTGACTTCGTACAAAAACGACATGACAAAGGAGAGTTGAAAGTTTTAGGTTGGTACTTTGATTTAACTTCTGGCAAAATGTTACAATATGATGCTCATAAAGACACATTCATAGACCTATCCTCAGAAGATCATCAAATATAAGAATATTTTTTCATTAAACCTTATACAAAGTTTAGTTCTCATACAACTAAACTAAAGAAATAAACTACTTGAAAAAACTATTATTTATTACAATTTCCATTTTTTCTTTTTGACGATAATATTATCAAAAACATCCCTATTCCAATCATTGGTATAGATAATAATTGCCCCATAGTCAGACAATTAAATATATAGCCCAATTGAGCATCTGGCTCTCTAAACATTTCCACTAATAGTCTTGACAAACCATAACCAACAAGAAAATCTCCACTTATAACCCCATGGAAAAGAGTCTTGTCTTTTTTATAAATAAAGTTAAGTACTAAGAACAAAACCACACCTTCTAAAAATGCTTCATATAGTTGGCTAGGATGTCTAGGCAAAGATGTTCCCTCTCGAAAAACAACTCCCCAATTGCCATTAGTAACCTTACCCCATAATTCATTATTGATAAAGTTAGCTATACGACCAAAAAACAACCCTATAGGAGCTGCCAAACAAACTAAATCTGTTATTCTTAAAAACTTTATATTATGTTTTCTAGAGAATAAATAAGACGATGCAACAACACCTAAAACACCACCATGAAAAGACATTCCTCCTTGCCAAACTTTAAATATGCTAGCAGGATTTTCTAAATAAAAAGCTAAATTGTAAAAAAGTACATACCCTAACCTACCACCAAGTATAACTCCTACTATAAGCCAAGTTAACAAATCATCAAAGTCTTTTGCATTAGGTCTTTCTTTACTATTTTTTATAATCTTTAAGCAATATTTCCAACCTAAAACAAAACCTAAGATATAAGCCATGGCATACCATCTTATATCAAACGGTCCGATTGAAAATAAAACTGGACTAATGTTAGAAACATTAAATATCATACCTACCTCCTTCTTTAAGAATGTAATCAAGCTTACCTTTACCATCAGCATCATGCAAAATTATACCAGCTCTCATTTTAGTAACTCCTTTTGTATTCTTTTTAGCAGTTATTATTACTCTTTTTGCATCACAGTTTATCTTTGGATAAAGAGGTATAATATTTATATCTCCAAATTTACCCTCCATATAAGACATTAATTCCGACAACCTATCTGCTACAAATATTATAGTAAAATCACCCTTATCTTTCAATGATAAAAAACAAAAATCCACCCATTTTTTTAAAGAAATTTCTCCTGTATTAGCTGTTTGCTTAATAGAATTAGGAGATTTAATTCCATGACCATGTTTAAAAAATGGAGGATTAGTAATAACAGAGTTAAAACTTTGATACTCTGGTTTATCTTTATTTACATCAACTTTCTTAACCTCTATGTTTTTAAAATTATTTAATTCAAAATTTTCTTTCGCTAATTCTATTAAGTTATCTTGAATATCAATTGCCATCACATTAGCTTTTGAGTTATGAAACTTAAAACAAAGAGAGGCTGTTCCAACTCCACACCCCACATCCAATACTCTACCTGAACACTTAGGAGCCACCGCCGCTAACAAGACAGCATCACTACCCGCTCTAAAACCTTTTTCTGGTTGAGTTATTTGTATTTTCCCGCCTAAAAAGGCATCTACTGTTCTATTCTTTTCCATAATAAATAAACTACTTGCTCTGCAGCACTTTGTCAAGGTTAAAAAAAACTTGCATAATTAAGTGCATAGTGCTAATATTCGCTCATAAATCGTCAAGATTAAATAAAAGAAAAGGAAAAAAATAAATGGCTAAAGAAGATTTAATGGAATTCTCAGGAGAAGTTATTGAGCTTCTACCAAATGCTATGTTTAGAGTTAAATTAGAAAACGATCATGAAATTCTAGCACATACATCTGGTAAAATGAGAAAAAACAGAATTAGAATTCTAGTTGGAGATAAGGTTACAGTTGAAATGACTCCTTATGATCTAACTAAAGGTAGAATTACATTTAGATTTAAATAAGAAAAATCAGGTTATTACATGTTAATATTAGCATCCGGATCAAAATTTAGAAAAAACTTGCTTGAGCAAGCTCATATAAAAGTAGATGCTACAATTGCTGCAGATATAGACGAAACAATGTTAAAAGGCGAAAGTCAACATATATATGTGCAAAGAGTAGCTACAGAAAAAGCACAAAAAGTTCACTCAGATAATCAAGACTCTTTTGTTATTGGTTGCGACACAATAACTTGTGTTGGCAAGAGAACTCTTTTCAAACCTAAAGATGAGGAAGATGCAAGAAGAATGTTAAAGCTAATGTCCGGAAGAAAAGTAAACCTACTTACAGGATATTGTGTAATAGCTCCTGACAATAAAAAGTCAATAAGATATGTTAAAACAGTTGTAAACTTCAAAAGATTATCTAAACAAGATATTGATGAATATATAAAGACAAAAGAATGGGTTGGTGTATGTGGAGGTTTATGCATAGAGGGCTATGGTTCTAGATTTGTAAAAGGCATCAATGGAAGTTATGCAAATATAATGGGGCTTTGCCCTTACAATGTAAACAATATGCTTATAGGCTTAGGTTATAATAAATAATAATAAAAAGGAATAATAACAATGAGCGAAAATAGAGTTATAAGACCATGGGGTTGGTATGAATCAATTACAAGCGATGAAGGATATCAAGTTAAAAGAATATCTGTTAATCCACAGTCTATATTATCTTTACAAAAACACTTCAAAAGATCAGAGCATTGGACAATGGTTCAAGGCATAGGACATGTAACAAAAAATGATGAAATCATCGAACTAAAGGCAGATGAATCTGTTTATCTGCCTGTAGAGTGCATTCACAGAATTGAAAACAGAAGTGAAACAGAACAGCTAACATTCATAGAAGTTCAGTGTGGTTCTTATTTAGGCGAAGATGATATCGTTAGAATAGAAGATGTTTACGGCAGAGCTTAACCCTCTATGAAATTTAAATAATAATAACAAAAAGCCTCTTTTTTAAGAGGCTTTTTTACAACACAAGTATTAAAAATATAATTTTATTCTTGACAGCTGGAAAGTTATAACTATAGAATAGCCTTATACAGCCAAGAGGAAAACAAATGAAAACAAATTATATAAAACCTATATATTTAATTATAGGATCTTTACTTTTACTAATAATATCATGCTTCTTTTTATTTTTTGCAACCACAAGAAACCAAAGAAAAATGCAATCATCTCCGAAAGTAAATAAAATAGAAAAAATAAAAGAACCTAAAAAAATATTTATAATAAAACCTATTGCTGAAGAATTGATTAAACAAGAAAAATCTGTAAAAATTGACTCCGTATTTGGATTTAAGTTAGGAGATGAATTGAATGAAGAGTCAATATTAAAAGAATTAAAACTTAATAATGGGCAAAAAATATATGAAGTTTCTTCTACTAACTCTTCTGAAAAATTTGATCACTATTATGTAACTCTTGAGGACAATAAAATAAAAGATGTTAGGTTTGTAAAAAACTTTAATAATAGAGAAGATGCTAAAAAAGAAGAGCAAAGATTATTAAATCTATTAAAAGAAACCTATAAAGATTTAAAAGAAGAGTCTTCATATAAATATTATAAAGACAACAATGGAACAATAATAATGCTTGTTTACAAAGAAATTCTCAATAAGCATCAATTAAAATTACATTATTTCTTTTAAATAAAAGCTTGACTTTTATAAAAAGCTCTTTATACTTATATTTAGTCTTAGGGATAACTATATAATATTTTTAATAATCCCATAATAAAATCAAGACAAATTATCAAACAAAATCAACAAACAATTAGGAATGAAAAATGGACCTATCTGAATTGAAGGCTAAAAGCCCTAGTGAATTACTATCTCTTGCTGAAAAACTAGAGATTGAAGATGCAAGCGGTATGAAAAAACAAAACATACTTGTTGCTATATTAAGAAAATTAACAGAAAAAGAAGATACCGAAATTAAAGCCAGTGGTGTAATTGAAGTTTTAAAGGACGGATTCGGATTTTTAAGATCTGTGGAAGAAAACTACCTAGCGGGACCAGATGACATATATGTATCTATACCAAAAGTTAGAAAAAATGGCTTAAGAACTGGTGATACTGTAGAAGGAGTTTTAAGAGCTCCAAGAGAAGGGGAAAGATACTTCTCTTTATCAGAAATAACAGCTGTAAACTTTGACAAGCCTGAAAACACAAAACATAGAATTAACTTTGATAACTTAACACCTCTTTATCCAGAGGATAAAATTAAGTTAGAAATTGAAGACCCAACAGTTAAGGACATGACTCAAAGAGTAATTGAGTTAGTTGCTCCAATCGGTAAAGGTCAAAGAGCACTTATTGTAGCACCTCCTAGAACAGGTAAAACTGTAATTATGCAGAATATAGCTCATGCTATTGAAAAGAATCATCCTGAAGCATATTTAATAGTTCTTTTAATAGACGAAAGACCTGAAGAAGTTACAGATATGCAAAGATCTGTAAAAGGTGAAGTTGTTAGCTCAACATTTGATGAGCCAGCAGAAAGACATGTTCAAGTTGCTGAAATGGTAATTGAAAAAGCTAAGAGACTTGTTGAATGTAAAAAAGATGTAATTATACTTCTAGACTCTATTACAAGATTGGGAAGAGCTTACAACACTGTAATCCCATCATCAGGTAAAGTTCTTACTGGTGGTGTTGATGCTAATGCTCTACAAAGACCTAAAAGATTCTTTGGTGCTGCTAGAAACATTGAACAAGGTGGTAGCTTAACAATTATATCAACTGCTCTTATTGACACAGGTTCAAGAATGGATGAAGTTATCTTTGAAGAATTTAAGGGAACAGGTAACAGTGAAATAGTTCTTGATAGAAAAATATCAGACAAAAGAGTTTACCCTGCGATTGATGTTCAAAAATCGGGAACAAGAAAAGAAGATTTATTAGTTGATAAAGCTACACTAACAAAAATGTGGGTATTGAGAAGAATCCTTAATCCTATGGGAACTGTAGATGCTATGGAATTCTTACTTGAGAAACTTAGAGCAACAAAGAATAACTCTGAGTTTTTCCAATCAATGAATAAATAAGCAATTTAAATAAAATTACAACAAATGACAGGGAGTTTACATAACTCTCTGTTTTTTATTGATTTTAAGCTAATTTTATGTTATCATTGGCTTTAAAACTTTAAAAGAAAGAGGATAGAAATGAACGAATACAAGGTTAGAGTAGAGCTTGATAGAGTAGAGGACGGAGTTCTTGATTTATCAATTTGCAATATAAATGATAAAGATATAAAACTAATCAAAGAGAAAATATACAATTCAAAAGCTAAAACTGTTAAGTTAGCTTATAATAACATTACAGATGACGGTCTTGATGAACTTTTAGACTACTTCCCAACAACAATGGAAAAGCTAGATATAAAAGGAAACTCTCTTAATGTAAATAGAGCACCAGCAAAATTAAAAAATTTAGCTAAATTAAATCCAAACTTTGTTGAATGCAAGCATACAATGATACCAATGAATAGAGAACAATCTGTTAAAAAACCTACAGGAAGAATAATTGCTATTATTGGTAAAGAAGAAACTCTAGAAGATGCTTTAGAAAAAAATAAAAAAGCTAAAGATGCAGAGTTAAAACAAAAAAGAGAAGTGTTTATCAAAACAACTAAAAGAGCTCAACATACAAACCCTGCTCTAAATCACTTAAATTAAAAAAACCGGCTAGTTAGCCGGCTTTTTTTTATTCATCAATCTTTTTAAGTTTTATATAACTAACAACACTTTCTACCGAACCAGTATTTCTAGCGATATCAATAACCTTGTCTAATTCATCTTGATTTTGAGCTATGCCAATCAAGTAAACATTACTATCATTCACATCAATTGAATAATTAATTGAAAGTATATCTCTAGAAGCCAATATCTTTGTTCTAATTTTTGTAGCTATATAAGCATCAGTTGAAGATTGCAAGAAAGACTTGCCCTCTTCTCTTATTATTATCTCATTAATGACTTCTTTTACTCCATCTATTTGCCAAGTCAACTTAACTGCAGTTTTCATTGCCTCATCATTTTCCACTACACCAGTCAAAAGAACTCTTCCTTCACTAACTGTCATAGAACAGTTTTTATAAATATCCCAGTCTTCTGACATCCAAGCATTATTTAGTCTTAGCTTGATATAAGTATCATCGACAGCATCATCAAAAGTTCTTTCTTGAATAGTTGAGAAAGCAACTGTTGAAGCCGATGTTACAAACAAAGAAGCACATGAGCTTAAACTCACCGCCATAAACAAAAGTAGTAAAACTTTTTTCATATTATTCACTCCATGCATTTTTTATAAAATTAATTCTCAAAGGAAAGTTAACACTTATAGCATCAAAAGACAAGTTATAGTTTAGATATTTTTGATTCTTTTGTAAATATATTTTAGCAGCATTTGTTACTCTAACTTGGTTTTTATAACTTATAGCTTCTTTTGCCAATGCCTGATTCTTTCTTAACTTAACCTCTACGAAATGAATATAATTACCCTTATGAGCCACAATATCTATTTCTCCAACTTTCGTTTTATACCTTTTATTCAGAATCTTATAACCTCTTAACACTAAAAAAATAGAGGCCAAAAACTCTGCCAACAACCCCTTATTGTAACTTGTTAAAATCATTTTATTTCTAGTGCTCTCTTATAAATCTCATTCTTATTCAATCCATACTCTTCAGCAAGTTTTTTAGATACATCTTTAACTTTATAATCTTTTAGATATTTTAATATTAAAGAGTCAACCTCTTCTGGGCTCATTTCTTCTTTTATATCATTCTTAACTATAAGTACAATCTCTCCTTTAGGAGCTCCATTATCTTCATAAAAACATATTAGATTAGAAACATTGTTTTTTTTAACTTCTTCAAACTTTTTAGTCAACTCTCTTGTTACAGAAACCTCTACATCTCCTATAACTTCTTTTATATCTATCAATGTATCTACAAGTCTCTTTGCACTTTCAAATATTATTAAAGTACTCTTGATAGCTTTTAATGTTTTAAGATTTTTTACTCTAGAGCTTTTTTTACTTGGCAAAAATCCATTAAAATAAAAACTATCACTAGGCATTCCAGATATAGCTAAAGCTGTAATAGAGGAGGATGCTCCTGGCAAACAAGTAACCTTTATATCATTCTCCAAACATTTTTTAACCAACACATATCCAGGATCACTAATTAAAGGCATACCAGCATCACTTATTAAGCCAATGCTATATCCAGACTTTAGCTTTTCTATTATTTTATCCGAAGCAAAATCCTTATTATGTTCATGATAAGAAAAAGTTTTAGCTTTTACATTATAATGTTGCAAAAGTTTAGCAGATACTCTAGTATCTTCACAAGCTATGTAACTTAAACTCTGTAAGGTTTCCACAGCTCTATAAGTTATGTCTTTTATATTGCCAATAGGTGTTGCTATTATATATAAAGTTGGTATAATAGCTTTATTATTTAACTCAGAGGAATTTGTAAATGTCATTTATTCTAAAACTTTCAAGATTATTTATTGTTACATTATTTGCATATATATTTGCAAATACTAGTATATATTTAGCTAATAATCAAGCTCTAAATACTCATGCTCAAGTCTTTATAGAAGAGACACTACCTGAATTAAACAATCACCATGAAAATGAAGCCTACGATGATAAAAAGAATCTTGAAGATACTAATTATAAAATAGGTCTGCTTTTGCCTCTATCTGGAGATGCAAAAGAAGTTGGAGAATCTATGCTAAAAGCAGCAGAATTATCTCTATTTAGAAGCAACAATAAGAACATATCTCTTATCATTGAGGACACAAAAGGAACTTCTATTGGCACGAAAATATCAACTCAACTAGCAATATCAAAAGGAGCGGATATAATCCTTGGCCCTCTATTTTCTGAAACAACAGAAGTTGCTAAAAAAATAGCAAAAAAAAATAATATCCGAATTATTAGCTTTTCAAACAACTGGGCTTTAGCTGATAACAATACATTTTTAATGGGCTTTATGCCTTATTACCAAATACATAAAATACTAGATTTTGCAATTAGTAAAAATAAAAGAGATATTGCTGTAATTCTTCCTAACAATACTTATGGAGATCTTGTAGATAACATATTAAGAGATAAAAAAGATTTAAATATTGTAAAGAAAGAAACCTTAGATGACATGACTAATGTTCAAGACTTCATTAAAGAGTTCTCAGGGTACAATGAACGAAAAGAAAGACTAGACTCAGAAATAGAGTTCTACCAATCATATTTAGATGAGTTAGAGATTCTTGAAGAAGAAATTCAAAACAAGGATACTATTAAGCAAATGACAAACGATGAGTTCTTTACTAAATACTCTAAATATAAAGAGATAAAAGCATCAAAAAATATATTACAAGATAAAATTGATGAACTAAAAGAACAGGGTACAGAAGAAGATTTAAACTTCAATGCTGTGCTAATTCCATTCGGCGGAGATAAATTAAGAGAGATAGCATCTCTATTATCTTATTACGAGATATCTCCTAAGAAAGCAAAATATTTAGGCACAGGTTTATTTGATGACAAAACCTTAAATGATGAACCATCTTTAATCAAAGCTTGGTATGCAACACCGTTTTCAAAAAGCCTATCAGTGTTTGAAAAAAACTACATAAAGAGCTTCAACAACAATCCTATAAGAATATCTAGCATTGCATATGATGCCGTATCTTTGATTGCAGAACTAAACAAAGTTGGATTAAAACCTACATATAGAAACTTAACTTCAAAATCAGGCTTTTTAGGAATAGATGGCTTATTTAAATTTAATAGTAATGGTTTAATAGAAAGAGAGCTATCAGTAATGGAAATTAGAGCTAAAAAAGCTCCAAAGCTATTAAAATAATTTTTTTGCAACAAAATATCAACATTTTTATAATTATAATTCGCATTTTCATTACACATATTGAGTATTAATTGAAATTTTGTTAAAAACCCTTATTATTCAACAACTTAGAAAAATGTCTAAAAAATAAGCATTTATCAAGCAACCTTAGAATACATAGGATTTTTACTCATAAGCACAACTTATTCACAAAGTTATCCACATTTTCTGTTGATTAATTATTTTTATATTAAAAGTTTAAAAAAGCATTTATTATGCTAATAATTGTTCTAGCTCTTGATCATTTTCTGCGAAATGAGCCAAAACATCATCATTTATATGAGGGAACCTATTTTTTAGTTCTGTAACTCTTTCAGGTGATTGTTTTATAAAATTTATAACTATTCTATGAGCTTCTGGATATGTAAGTCCATGTCCTTTTTTTACATGACTTCTTTTTCTGTGATGAATTGACATTATACTAAGAGCACAATGTAAAGCATCGTCCTTTCCTTCAGAATTAGACTTATTAATTAATTCTTGTTTAAAAGATTCTATATCAGTAATTCCAAAAACAGATTCTGAGTGATTACTTAAAAGCTCAATATAATCTTTATTAAACTTTTTATAACCTTTTAGCATATGATGAACAACATGTTCGTGATTATGATCTTCATCTATATTTAAATGATCTAAGTTGAAACCAAGTTCTTTAAGTTTTATAATATTAACCATATATTTGAATTTCCTTAATCATTTCTTATCTGTACAATAATTATATAGTACATATTTTTACCAATAAATCAACTTTTTTCTTTACTTTTATAGAAAAAGTTATATCATAAAGTTCTGAATAATATAAAAAACAAGGAGAATTCTATTATGCCAAGAGTAGTATTAATCGACAAATGTGTAAACTGTAGAAGCTGTGTAGGAGTATGTCCTGCTGCTGCTTTCCATGATTGTGAAGATCATGTTGTTATAAACCCAGCATCATGTATTGATTGCGGAGCTTGTGAAATGACATGCCCTCATCAAGCAATTGTTGAAGACGATGCTCCAGAAGCTGAAGCTTTTGTTGAAACAAATGAAAAAGAGAGTGCAGAATTTCCAGCTGCTTAGTATATAAGGAAATATTAATGAGTCCAATAGCAATATCAATAATAGCAGGATGCTTTACAACAGGAGCTTACTTACCTCAATTAGTAATGGCTATTAAAACAAAAAAAACTGAAGATTTATCTTTGGCTACTTTTCTAGTTTTATTAACTGGTGTTTCATCTTGGGCTATTTATGGTTTACTAATAGAAAACTTTGCTTTAATGTGCTTTAACTCAGTATCAGCAATTTTAATATTTGCCATAATAATATTGAAGTTAAAATATAAGTAACAACTCATTAAATTAAATAAAAAGAGCACTTTTATAAGTGCTCTTTTTTATTTTATTATAAATCAATTTACATAATTTATTAATAAAAAATCCACTCTTTTGAGTGGATTTTTATGGTGGGCCCGGATGGATTTTCTTTGTTGCGGTCGCAAAACTCCCTTACAAAGTTGCAACCACTAGCATTTACTGCAGCCATAAATGGCTTGGTAAATGAAGTTTATTGTGAACCAGTTGGTTCTGCATCGCACCGTACCCAATAAAAAATCCACTCAAAAGAGTGGATTTTTATGGTGGGCCCGGATGGATTTGAACCAACGACCGCCCCGTTATGAGCGGGGAGCTCTAACCAACTGAGCTACAGGCCCATAATCATTGTCATACAACGATTATTTTGCTAAAATACAGCAAAAAGAAAAAAAATGCAAGCACTTTTTATACTTTTTTCTGAAATAAATTAATATCTTCCTGAAATCTTATCACTCACACCCTTAGCAACCACAGATTGACAATAAGCTGCTATTTCTTTTCTGTTTTTAAATTGATCCATAGAAACAACTGGATGGAATTCCACAACTATTTTTTTATTACCTAAAGAAAAGAATTTTGGCAAATGAGGAAACATTTCTTCATCTCCAACCCAACTATAATATTTTCTTTCATTAAAGCCAACCACACCCTCTTCCAGCTCTACAAAACAAACAGATACAGGTTGCACCTTCATAAACTGTTCTTTTTCGTTATTATAAGAAACCTTCTCCATAGCTACAGAAAACAAAGAGCTCTTAAATGGCAAGGTTTCATTACCATACCAAGAAGTGCCTTCAGGAAAAACAATTATGCTGTTTCCTTCTCTTATTGAAGAGGATATCATATTAGCTTGTTTACCAGCTTCACTTCTTTTTTGTTTTCTTACAAAAATTGTATTTTGAAGAGTAGCCAAAAAACCTATAACAGGCCAAGATGCAACTTCGCCCTTAGAAACAAAAGAACCTTTTATTAAGCTTCCCAAAACAGGTATATCTAAGTATCCCAAATGGTTTGATACAAAAAGAGTTGGATTATCTTTATATTTTTCGCCTTTAATTTCAATTTTCACTCCCATTATCCAACACAGAACCTTATGATAATACATAGGAGGAATATATTTGAAGTTAGGCAAAAATCTCTTAGTAAAAAGACATGTAGGAATAATTATAATTGTAGCTATAGCCCACATAAGAAATCTAAAAAAAGTTCTCATTTTACACTACCTCATATCTGTAGGTTTTATTTTATCTAAATAATGTTTTCTATATTTATCAGTAAGGTTAGCAGTCTCAACCATAACGAAAACATCAGTGCTGTTAAATTCTTTATCTAAGAACAACCCGTCTCCAAATTTACCATTTACCATTAAGTAACCTTTTACCAATGGAGGAAGTTGTCTAATTGCTTTCTTAGGATTTATTTCATCTGCAGGGACATTATCCATAGCAATATAATCCATTGACTTTGGACAATATTTGTCTTCAACTTTATGATTATAATACAAATAAGCAAATGCCTCTTTGTATTTATCAAAGTCTAAACCTTCAGCACTTGCCACACCAAACATTAAGTCAATGTCATTTTCAAAAATATAGTAAGCTAAACCTTGCCATAGAAGACTGATTGTAGTTTTACTTCTATAATCTTCTCTAGTACAAGATCTTCCTAGCTCTAAAATATTACCTTCATAGTTTTCTAAAAGTTTTGTTAAGTCGAACTCTTTTGATGTGTAAAAGCCTCCATTTGCTTCTGCTACATCTCTTTTAATCAGCCTATAAGTTCCTACAACAGTTTCCAAAGGGTCTTCTCCTAAAGAATGATCAACAACCATTAAATGATCACAGAAAGAGTCAAATTTATCAATATCTCTTTTCTTTGCAACATTCTCAGGAGTTGTGTTTTGATCCATTTCTTCAAAAAACACTTGGTATCTCAATGCCTGTATAGCATCAATTTCTTTTTCATTCTCTGCCAACTTAATTTCTAAGTCACCAACTCTAAGGCTAAATTTTTCCATATTTTTATTTCCTTTTATAAATTCTCTAAAGCTTTAATAATTTGCTCTGTAACTTTCTTTGCATCACCAAATAACATTTGATTATTATCTGCATAAAATAGTTCGTTAGGTATCCCCGCATATCCAGGAGATAACGATCTTTTAACGAAAAAGATATTTTGAGCATTTTCAACATCAAGTATTGGCATTCCATAAATTGGAGAGTTCTCATCATTATGAGCAGCAGGGTTTGTTATATCATTTGCTCCAATAACAAATGCTACATCAGTAGAGGCAAAGTCTCTATTTATATCATCCATTTCTTTAACATCTTCATAAGGCACATTTGCTTCAGCTAATAAAACATTCATATGCCCTGGCATTCTTCCTGCAACAGGATGTATAGCATACTTCACATCGACTCCTGCTTTTTTAAGTTGTTCTGCCATATCATGCACAGCATGTTGTGCTTGAGCAACAGCCATACCATAACCTGGCACAATAATAACGGTTCTTGCATTTTTCATTAAAAATGCCGCATCTTCAGGAGCTCCATTTTTAGCAGTCTTACCTTCTGCATCAAATGCTGATCTAGCATTGCCATCACCAAAACCACCAGAAATAACACTTAAAAACTCTCTATTCATAGCTTTACACATAATGTAACTTAAAATTGCTCCTGAAGCCCCCACAAGAGCCCCAACAATAATAAGAGTTGTATTATGCAAAGTAAAACCAACTCCGCATGCTGCCAGACCTGAATAAGAATTTAGCATAGATATAACAACAGGCATATCAGCTCCACCAATTGGCAATACTATCAAAACTCCTAAAACTAGACCCAGAGCCAAAACAACTAAGAACAAAGGAGAAGCTGATGTAATTGTTAGCATTGCTATAGCAACAACTATAGCGACTCCCATCATAATATTAATTTGATTTTTAGCTGGTATAGCTACTGGTTTCGATGTCATAATAGCATGTAGCTTAGCAAAAGCTATAAGTGAGCCACTAAAAGTAATAGCTCCAATTATAGTTGAAATTGACATCTCAATCAAAGAATTAGTATGTATATTACCTGTTTCTCCCAATCCAAAAACCGCAGGAGAATAAAAAGCTGCACAAGAAACAAGAACTGAAGATAAACCTCCAAGACCATTAAACATTGCAACCATTTCTGGCAAGTCTGTCATAGCTATTTTTTTAGCTAATACATAACCAATAACACCACCTATTGCTATAGCCAAAATAGATTTTAAACTTAATCCAACCAGCATAGCTGTAACCAGTATAACTAGCCCCATACCAATCATACCTAATTTATTTCCTTTTGATGCAGTCTTAGGAGATGAAAACCCTCTAATTGCTAAAATAAATAAAACTGCTGCTAATAAATATAATAATGATGTGAAAGTTTGCATAACTATTTAGCCCCTTTCTTCTTTGCTAGAGCTTTTCTTATAGGACAAGACTCTGGCATTTTTCCATTTTTAATTGCAGAAATTAATCTTTTTAGCGGACACTTACATTTTTTTGAGTCTTCATCCGCAACCGACTTTTTATCTTTAAACATTTCTAACATCCTTTGAGTTACCATAAAACCACCAAATATATTTATAGATGCAAATATAATAGCATAGAACCCCCACCATGTTTCACTTTTTTGAGTAGCTATTAAAGCTCCAATAATAATGATTGAAGAAATTGCATTTGTAACACTCATAAGAGGCGAGTGTAAAGTTGGAGTAACATTCCACACCAAGTAATATCCTAAAAATGCAGCAAGAACGAAAATTGTTATTGCAGTTACCAAGAAACTATCTGTCGGCATAACTGTAGATGAGTTCATCATATTGCTAGCCATATCATTTAATTGAGCTGACATTTCAGCTATTTTTTGAGCAAAATTTTCCATTTATTTACTGTCTTTCTTCTTTTTAGTAGTCTTTGTTTTCTTAGCTGGAGTTTTTTTCTTAGCTGGAGTCTTCTTTACAACCAGCTTTTCATTTACAACTTTACCACCTCTAGTCACTAAAGTTCCTGCTACTGTTTCATCTTCATAATTGATATTTAATTCTTTTGTTTCCTTATCAAAATGAGGAGACAAGAAGTTCCAAATATTTTTTGCATATAAATTTGAACAGGTTTCAGCAAGAGAGCTATTTATATCTTTACAACCTATTACCTTAACTCCATTTATAACTGTAGTTTTTCCAGCGACCACTCCTTCAACATTACCACCGCTTTCAGCAGCTAAATCAACAACAATAGATCCCTCTGGCATATATTTAAGCATACTCTTTGTGATAATTAATGGAGCTTGTCTCCCCGGTATTAATGCTGTTGTAACAACAACATCTGTTTTCTTTAATGCATTCGCTAAAGATTCCGCTTGTTTTTTCTTATATTCTGCAGAAGCTTCTTTTGCATAACCTTCTTTTGTTTCCAGATCCTCTGCACCTTCAACTTCAATAAACTTAGCACCTAAGGACTCAACTTGTTCTTTTGCTGCTAATCTAACATCAAAAGCACTTACTTGACCACCAAGCCTTTTAGCCGTAGCAATAGCTTGCAAACCAGCAACACCTGCACCAATTATACAAAAATTAGCAGGGCTAACAGTTCCAGCAGCTGTCATAAATAATGGCACCGCTTTAGTGTAAACATTAACACCATCTAAAACTGCTTTATATCCAGCAATATTAGACTGAGAAGATAAAACATCCATTGATTGAGCTCTAGATATTCTCGGCATAAGCTCCATTGCATATGACTCAATTTTTGCCATTTTTATTTTTTTAATTATTTCTTCATTGTTGAAAGGGTTCAGCAAACATACAAGCTTACTACCTTTTTGCATTAAAGCTATCTCTTTTTCATTAGGTGCCTTAACTTTTAAAACTAAGTTTGCTGCAAAAACATCTTTTTTTGCTTTTATTTCAGCTCCAGCATTTTTAAAAGCTGAATCAGAAATATTAGAAGCTTTACCCGCTCCCTTTTCTACAAATATTGATAAACCTAATTCTTTAAATTTTTTAACAGTCTCTAAAGACACAGAGACTCTATTTTCGCCTCTTGAGCTTTCTTTTGGGATCCCTATAATCATATGTATAACATCTCTCCAAATAATTTAATCTTTATATAAAATTATATAAAGCTTTTTAAATACAATGTAAAGTTTTTTATTAATTTAGTTATTTAAAATTTGAGACTTATATTTTTGCTCCCAAATTTCATCATCCAGTATATAATCTATCATAAACAATACTTTGTATAAATACTCTTTCCCTCTAGGAACAAAATCATCATATTTTATTTTATATACTTCTTTTTTACCGCCAGAAGTATAACCATCAACAGAAATTTCTTTTTGCTCACCAGAAAACAAATCTAATCCATCTTTTATAGACATTTCAAATAGCTTTATATCCTTTAATGAACTCAAGTTTTTCTTACTTAAATTAAAGTCTTTTTTAATAAAATATGAATGAGAAAAAACCCTATGAAAAACATCTTTTTCTTTAAAATAAGTTATCTCTTTAGTTAGACCAATCTTTGTTAAGCTATCCTCTTTTATTCTAAATTTTAAATGCTTCTCGATTTCTTTTCGCCCCTCAAGAACGGGTTCACCTGCTGACATTTGCCCTGAAAGAGCAACATCTAATTTGTTAGGTACGATTATATGATCTTTAGGCATTTTAACTACAAGCAATTTTCTATTCTTAGGATTTATAATCCAGCAATGAAAGTTTTGATGCCATAAACCTTTTTTATGAACATTGTCTGAAGACTCGACACCTATATGATTGTAGTCCTCATCAAACACATCTAACATCATGATTTCTTTCATAATAACTCCTTCACTACCCCTATAAAAATTATACAAGAAAATCACTTGAACTTCAAGGATTTTTATATATAATAAAAACCATGTTTAAATATATAATGAAAAGACTTATGCTTATTATCCCAACTATGTTTGGGATTATGTGCCTTAACTTCTTTATTATACAAATGACTCCTGGAGGACCTGTTGAACAAATTATTGCAAAAGCAAAAGGACAAGGAGTATCTGCAACAGCCAGCATAACATCATCAGGCGACAACATAGCATCCAATGATATAAAATCAGCACAAGGGTTAGATAAAGATTTTATTAAACAAATAGAAAAAGAATTCGGATTTGATAAGCCTTTGCATATAAGGTTCATAACTATGATGAAAAACTATGCTACTTTTAATTTTGGTAAAAGCTATTTTAAAGACAAAAAAGTTATTACTTTAATTTCTGAAAAACTTCCTGTATCAATATCTTTGGGACTATGGTCAACTCTTATAATATATTTAATATCTATCCCTCTAGGCATTAAGAAAGCAGTTAAAGACGGTAGTAAATTTGATATATATTCTAGTGGGTTCATATTTACAGGATATGCTATACCAAGTTTCTTATTTGCAATAATGCTAATTATATTATTTGCCGGTGGAGAATTCTTACAAATATTCCCTTTAAGAGGTCTAGTAAGCGACAATTGGGAAAACATGCTTTGGCATGAAAAAATATTAGATTACATATGGCACATGATACTACCAATAACATCTCTAGTTATAGGAGGATTTGCGGGATTAACAATGCTAGTAAAGAATTCTTTTTTAGAAGAGATACACAAGAACTATGTAACTACTGCTAAAGCTAAGGGACTATCAGAAAAAGCAATTCTTTATAAACATGTTTTTAGAAATGCAATGTTAATAGTGATAGCAGGATTTCCTGCAGCATTTATATCAATATTATTTACAGGCTCTCTTTTGACTGAGGTAATATTCTCACTAGATGGCTTAGGTTTGTTAGGATATGAATCCGCTATAAACAGAGATTATTCTGTAATGTTTGCAACATTATATATATTTACATTAATAGGATTATTATTAAACTTGATAAGTGATGTTATGTATATAGTTATCGACCCAAGAATAAACTTCGAATCAAATAAAAAATAAAAGCCTCAATAAATGAGGCTTTTTCTTTATGGTTGTGTTTCTTGTTTTTTCTTTTTTCTATCTATCTGATTACTTGCTCTTTTAGCCTGTTCTCCAAAAGAAGTTGCTCCTTTATTTGAACCTTTTGCATCAGCTTGTTGAAGCTTCTCTGCTAGCTTATGAATCTTACCAGCCTCTTCTTGAGCCTCTTCTATAGAGTATGAATCTCTAATTTTGTTAATGTTTTCTATTTCTTTTTTTCTTAAAGCATCCACTTTTCTATCTAAGTAATCACTGGCTCTTTTAGCCTGACCTCCAAAAGAAGTTACTCCTTTATTTGAACCTTTAACTTCTGCTTTATGAAGCTTTTCTGCTAGCTTATGAATTTTACTAGCTTCAACTAGAGCACTTTTCTTACTATACTGTCCTCTAATCTTATTAATTCTTTTTTGCTCTTCTGTAAACTCAATATTTTTAGGCTTAGGTGTATTATTTTGATTATCCAACTCATTTGGATTCTGTCTTTTAGGTTTTAATCCTAACTTAGGAGTTACAGATTTATCTGGTGATGGAGCCCCACTATTAGGATTAGCACCCTCATTTCCAGCATTACCTGCAGGAGAACTTGCTTGAAAGCCCCCTTTAGCCAAAGAAGAGAATTTATAAACTGCTCCAATTGCAGCACCATACCCTAACCCTGCTAAAGCCGTTGATACAAAAGGAAATCCAAGTCCAGGTATAGCCCCTAAAATTGCCCCACCAATTAATCCAGCAGCACCTATTTTCATTGCATGTTTAGCAACTTCAATTATTGATGCAAATATTCCAGCTAAAAATTCCATAATATTTCTCCCATTGTTTTATACATAACATATTATAACATATTCCCATTAAAAATTCAATTAAATAATAAACCATAATATTTAAATTAAACTTAACCTCACAGTTATCTTCTTTAGATAAAAATTTTGCTCACTTCCTATACATTTAAGCACGGGTCTGTCTGTGAGCAAAATATTTTAAAATAAATTTAAATTAGAATTTAGTTTTTAGTGTTGGAAATGCAATAACCTCTCTAATTGATTGAGAATCTGTAAACAGCATAACCAGTCTATCAATACCAATCCCCATACCACCTGTTGGAGGGAATCCATTTTCTAGAGCTGTAATAAAATCTGCATCCATCATTTGAGCTTCATCATCACCAGCATCTCTTTGTTTTACTTGTTCCATAAATCTCTCAAACTGATCTTGAGGGTCTGAAAGTTCTGAATATATAGGTCCAACTTCCCATGTATTTACAAAGAACTCTGCACCTTGTGTTAATCTATCATCTTCAGGGTGCTCTTTAATTAATGGAGAAACATCTTTAGGGAAATCAGTTATAAAACAAGGCTGAATTAAAGTATGCTCTACTTTTTCCTCAAAAATTTCTTGAACAACTTGTCCCCATTTTTCTGTTCCATCCATTTCCATGCCAATTCCTTCAGCAGCTTTTCTGATTTCTTCTGCATCCATAGAAAGAACATCTAAACCTGTTTCTTTTTTAATAGCTTCAGCAACTGGTATTCTTGGATAAGGTCCTTTAAACTCTAACTCTGCTTCAGCAAATTTAACCTTTGTTCCACCATATAAATCTACAGCAATTTTTTCACAAAGTTCTTCTGCTAACTTCATCATATAATCAGCATCTTTATAAGCTCTATAAACCTCAAAAGCTGTAAACTCTGGATTATGAGTTATATCAATCCCTTCATTTCTGAAATTTCTATTAATTTCAAAAACTCCATCTGAAAGCCCACCAACTATTAATCTTTTCAAAAATAGCTCTGGAGCAATCCTCAAATATAAGTCTTTATTTAAAGAGTTATGATGTGTAATAAAAGGACTAGCAGAAGCACCTCCCAATATAGAGTGCAACATTGGAGTTTCAACCTCTAGAAATTCTTTTTTCTCTAGAACATTTCTAATGATAGAAATGATTCTACTTCTTTTTCTTAATTTATCTTTTGTTTCATCGTTAACAATCAAATCAACATATCTTTGACGATATCTTTGCTCTACATCTGTAAGTCCATGGAATTTTTCAGGAAGTGTTGCAAGAGATTTTGATAAAACTGTGATTTCTTTTGTTTTAATTGAAAGCTCTCCTTTTTGAGAACGACGAACGATCCCTTCAACACCAATTATATCTCCAAGTTCTACATTTTTCATTTTTAGAACTTCAATTTCTGGCAATGCTTTTTTATATGAGAAGATTTGAATTTTTCCACTTTCATCATATAAATCAATAAACATACCTGAGTTTCTATAAGCTTTAATTCTTCCAGCAACTTTCACAACATCTTCTGTTTCTGTTTCTGCAGGTAAATCCTTATACTTTTCTTGTAGATCTGCTGCTTTAGCTGTAACCTCATACTTATAAGGATAAGGATTTATTCCTGCTTCCTTTAAGTTGTTAAGCTTTACTAGTCTAGCTTGTTTCAGTCTATCACCTTCTGCATCATGAGGTGCTACAAAAATTTCTTCCATAATAAATTTACCTTTCTTATTAATTTAAGGAGTTCATTTCTAGCATATTTTTTTAAAAAAATCAATATATAGTTATTTTAAAGAATAAAAGGCTAAAGTTCCAAAATAAGCGGGGTATGATCACTTGGTTTTTCCATAGATCTAAATTCTTTGTCAATCCAGCAATCTTTAACTTCATCAAAAGAGTCTGGTGTTACTAAAAAGAAATCTATTCTCCAACCTTTATTATAATTAAACATTGCTTGTCTATAACCCCAAAATGTGTACTGCTCGCCCTCTTCATGAAATGCTCTATAAGCATCTACAAAACCCATGTTTATAAGTCTATTATAATGAGCTATGGACTCTGGTTGACACAAAGCATTATCCTTATTTCTGTCAAAATCATACACATCTTTTCTAGTTGGACAAATATTGAAATCTCCACCCAGGACAATTTCTTTACCTTCAGCCATTAAGCTTTTTAAATGTTTATTTAAAGCTTCATGCCATTGTAATTTATATTCAAATTTTTCAGTTCCAATTGGATTACCATTTGGAGCATAAATACATATAAACACTTTCCCATCCATTTCTATTTGGCAAAATCTAGCATTTTCATCTTCAATACCTGGTAGCTCTAATAATATATTGTCAGGTTTTACTTTAGTTAAAACAGCTATACCATTATAACTTTTTTGACCTTTAAAAGCCACTTCATAACCCAATGATTTTAAATCCAGTATTGGGAAATTAACATCTTGAGATTTAGTCTCTTGTAACATTAACACATCAGGAGAATGCTTCTTTAAAACCTCTTCTAAAACATGCATTCTAGCATTTATTGAATTTATATTCCATGTAAGAACTTTCATTTTATAACTCTTTCTAACTTTAGTTTTTATATAAGTAAAAATATAAATAAATTTACTCGATATGTCAAATTAAATAAAACAAACCCTGCTATTACTAACAGGGCTTGTTTTTTTAATTAAGCTGAATAAAATTATTCTTGAATATCAGACTCAATTTCGCTTTGCATTTTTTCAGATAATTCTTTATCTTTTTGCTGAGCTAATTGTTTGTATCCTTGAACAACTCTACCAGTACCAGCAGGTATTAACCTACCAACAATGATGCTTTCTTTCAAGCCAAGTAGATTATCAACTTTACCTTGAACTGCAGCTTCTGTAAGAACTCTTGTTGTTTCTTGGAATGATGCAGCAGAGATAAATGATTTAGTTTGTAGAGAAGCTCTTGTAATACCTTGAATAACAGGTCTTGAGATTGCTTCTTTACCACCTTCAGCTTTAACTTTATCATTTTCCTCTTTGAAAGTAGTTCTATCAACTATTTCACCTTTTAACATAGTCGAAGTTCCACCTTCTAAGATTTCAACTTTTTGTAACATTTGTCTTGTGATAACCTCGATATGTTTATCGTTAATTTTCACACCTTGAAGTCTATAAACAGCTTGAACTTCTTCAACAATGTATTCAGCAAGTTTTTCAATACCCATAACATTTAGGATATCGCTTGGAGATGGAGAACCTTCCATTAGAAGATCACCTTTCTCAACGATTTCACCTTCATGAACAAGTAAATGAGTAGCTTTTGGTACTAAACATTCAACTGCATCTGAACCATCTTCAGGAACAACGATAAGTCTCTTCTTAGTTTTATAATCTTTACCAAACTCAATTCTACCAGAAACTGGAGCGATTAAAGCATGATCTTTTGGAGTTCTTGCTTCAAATAATTCAGCAACTCTTGGAAGACCACCAGTAATATCTTTGTTTTTACCAGCTTCTCTTGGGATTCTAGCAATAACATCACCAGTTTTCACTTCATCACCATTATTTACTGAAAGAACGGCATTAACTGACATGAAGTACTGAGCTTCTTGACCATTATCTAACTCTAAAGAGTTCCCTTTATCATCTGTTAAAACGATTCTTGGTTTGATGTTTGATACTTTAGGGTTTTGGTGCCAGTCAGAAACAATTTTAGAACCAATACCTGTTGTATCATCAATAACATTTTCGAAAGAGATATCTTCGATAAGATCTTCATACTTAACAATACCATCTTTAGCAACGATAATTGGACTTGTATAAGGATCCCATTCAGCAAGAATTTGATCTTTCTTAATTACTTCATCATCTTTAACTAAAAGTTTAGAACCATAAGGCACTCTGTATTTAGCTTTTTCTAGACCTTCTTCATCAAACACCATGATGTCTGTATTTCTATTCATAACAATTGTATTGTTTGAGCTATCAACAACAGAAACCAAGTTCACAATAGAAACTTTACCATTAATTGGAGCTTCAACATTAGATTGTTCTGCACCTTTTTGAGCAGCACCACCAATATGGAATGTTCTCATAGTAAGCTGTGTTCCTGGCTCACCAATAGATTGAGCAGCAATAATACCAACAGCTTCACCTACAGAAACTTTATGTCCTCTTGCAAGATCTCTACCATAACAGTTAGCACAAACACCAACTTCACAATCACATAATAAAGGTGATCTGATTTGAACAGAATCAACACCAGATTTTTCAATCATAACTGCATCAATATCTTCAATCATATCTCCAGCTTTGAAAATTACTTCTTCTGTTTTTGGATTTACAACATCAGCTGCACAAACTCTACCTTGAATTACTTCAGATAGAGGAACAATAATATCTCCACTATCAACAACAGCTCTAGCTGTGATTGATTTAGTTGTTCCACAATCTTCAGCTCTAACTACACAATCTTGAGCTGCATCAACAAGTCTTCTTGTTAGATAACCTGAACTCGCAGTTTTAAGGGCTGTATCGGCAAGACCTTTACGAGCACCATGAGTAGAGTTAAAGTATTCAGAAACAGATAGTCCTTCTTTAAAGTTCGCGATAATTGGTGTTTCGATAATAGAACCATCAGGTTTTGCCATCAATCCACGCATACCAGCCAGCTGTCTAATCTGAGTTGCAGAACCCCTCGCACCAGAATGGGCCATCATATATATAGCATTCATATCTTTACCTTGACCAGAAGTAGAAACTGTATTCATCATTTCTTTAGCAACTTCTTCTGAACATTCTGACCAAACATCAACAACTTTATTGTATTTCTCACCTTTAGTGATTAAACCGTTTTGATATTGTTGTTCAAGCTCTTTCATTTGATCTTTAGCTTTACCAACGATATCCCATTTTGTATCAGGAATAATCATATCATCTTTACCAATTGAGATACCTGCTTTACAAGCATATTTGAAACCAATAGATTTCAGATCATCACAGAACTCAATTGTAACTTTTTCGTGACATTTTCTGTAAACAACATCAATAACTTTCTTAACTTCTTTCTTAGTCATAACACAGTTAATCAAAGAGAAAGGAACCTCATGATGTTTTGGGAATATTTCTGATAGAATCATTCTACCAGCAGTAGTATCAACAACTTTAACCACTTTATTACCATCTGCATCTACAGTTTTATATCTACATTTAATTTTAGCATGCATTTCTAAAACACCATTATCCATAGCATTTTTAATTTCTTGCACAGAAGCGAATGTCATACCTTCACCTAATGCACCATCTTTTTCATTTGTTATGTAATAAACACCCAAAATCATATCTTGAGAAGGTACAATAATTGGCTCACCATTAGCAGGAGATAAGATGTTGTTTGTTGACATCATCAGAGCTCTTGCTTCTAATTGAGCTTCTAGAGATAAAGGAACATGAACAGCCATTTGGTCTCCATCGAAATCGGCATTGAAAGCCGCACAAACTAGAGGATGTAGCTGAATCGCTTTACCTTCAATAAGAATTGGTTCGAAAGCTTGCACACCAAGTCTATGAAGAGTAGGAGCACGGTTCAATAACACTGGATGCTCTTTAATAACCTCTTCTAGAATATCCCAAACTTCAGGTCTTTCTGACTCAACCATTTTCTTAGCAATTTTAATAGTAGGAGCTAAATCATAAGCTTCTAACTTATGATAAATAAATGGTTTGAACAGCTCTAAAGCCATTTTCTTTGGTAATCCACATTGGTGAATTTTTAATTCAGGACCCACAACGATAACAGAACGACCTGAATAGTCAACCCTTTTACCTAATAAGTTTTGTCTAAATCTACCTTGCTTACCTTTAAGCATATCTGAGATAGATTTTAGAGGTCTTTTATTTGTTCCTGTAATTACTCTTCCTCTTCTTCCGTTATCAAATAAAGCATCTACAGATTCTTGTAGCATTCTCTTTTCATTACGGATGATTATTTCAGGAGCTTTTAATTCTAATAGTCTTTTTAAACGATTATTTCTGTTAATAACTCTTCTATATAGATCATTTAAGTCTGAAGATGCGAATCTACCTCCATCCAATGGAACTAAAGGTCTTAGTTCTGGTGGAATAATTGGCAACACATCTAAGATCATATATTCTGGTCTTGTGTTTGAAGAAATCAAGTTTTCAAGAAGTTTTTGTTTCTTAACTAATTTTTTCTTTTTAGTTTCTGATCTAGAGTTTGCTAAAGCCTCTTTAGTTTCAGCTAGCATTTCTTCTAGATCCATTTGAACCATAATTTCTTTAAGAGCTTCAGCACCTATACCTGCTTTGAAGTTTTCTTCACCATACTCTTCTTGAGCAAGTAAGTATTCTTCTTGGCTTAATAGCTGTCTTTCTTGAAGATCTGTCATGCCAGGCTCAATAACAACTAATTTTTCAAAATATAGAACTTTCTCTACATCTTTTAGAGTCATATCTAAAATAGTTGATATTCTTGAAGGTAATGATTTCAAGAACCAAATGTGAGCAACTGGAGCAGCTAGTTCAATATGCCCCATTCTTTCTCTTCTAACTTTTTGGAAAGTAACTTCAACACCACATTTTTCACAAATTACACCTTTGTATTTCATTCTTTTATATTTACCACAAAGGCATTCGTAATCTTTTACTGGTCCGAAAATTCTAGCACAGAAAAGACCGTCCTTTTCTGGCTTGAAAGTTCTGTAGTTAATTGTCTCTGGTTTTTTAACTTCACCATAAGACCAAGCTCTAATTTGATCAGGGCTTGCTAAACTAATTCTGATTTGATCAAAGTTTTCAGGAGTATTATTTCTTCCAAAAATTTGCATTAATTCATTCATCTTTATCTATCCTCCTAAAGTTCTTTGTTATTAAGCTCAAGGTTAATACCTAGACCTTGTAATTCTTTTACAAGCACATTAAATGATTCTGGAACACCAACTTCAAATGAGTTATCACCTCTAATAATAGCATCATAAGCTTTTGTTCTACCAGCAATATCATCTGATTTGATTGTCAACATTTCTTGTAAGATATAAGAAGCACCATAAGCTTCAAGAGCCCAAACTTCCATCTCACCAAATCTTTGACCACCAAACTGAGCTTTACCTCCAAGAGGTTGCTGAGTAACAAGTGAGTATGGTCCAATTGATCTAGCATGCATTTTATCATCAATCAAGTGATGAAGTTTTAACATGTACACATAACCAACTGTAACTTTTCTATCAAAAGCCTCACCAGTTCTACCATCGAATAAAGTTACTTGAGCAGATGTATCTAAGCCTACTTTTTCAAGCATTTCTTCAATATCTGATTCTTTAGCACCATCGAAAACAGGAGTCGCAATTGGAACACCTTTTTTCAAGTTTTTAGCAACTTCAACAATAGCATCATCATTTAAGTCTTTAAACTCTGCATTGTAAACATCTGTACCATAAGCTTCTTCGATTTTATTTCTAACATCTTCCATTTTAGCTTTATTTTCTTGCACAGCTTGTAGAGTTTCATTTATTTGTTTACCGAAGTGACCCATTGCCCAACCTAGATGAGTTTCTAGAATCTGACCAATGTTCATACGAGATGGCACACCAAGAGGATTCAACACGATATCAACAGGAGTTCCGTCTTCTAGGTAAGGCATATCTTCTTCTGCAAGAACTCTTGATACCACACCTTTGTTACCATGTCTACCAGCCATTTTATCACCTGGAGATAATTTTCTCTTCTGAGCGATGAACACTTTAACTTGTTTCATAACACCTGGAAGTAAATCTGCACCAGCTTGAGCTTTTTCAATCTTAGCATCGAAACGCTTATCGATATCTTTGATACCTTGCTCATATGTTTTTGTCATTTCGCTAACAGCTTTATTTACATCTTCGTCAGCAACTACAATTTTTTGTAATTTACCTTTTGTAACAGTATCTAAATCTTTTTGTGTAAGCTTAGCAGCTTTTGCAATTTCTTTAGCACCTGATACATATTCTTGACCAATCAATACTTGAGAGATTTGATCAAAGAAGTTTCTTTGTAGAATTCTTTTTTCATCATCTCTATCTTTTGCAAGCTTTTCGATTTCTTGCTTCTCGATTTTGATTGTTCTTTCGTCTTTTTTGATACCTCTTCTTGAGAATACTCTAACATCAACAACAGTACCTTCAACCCCAGGAGGAACTCTTAGAGAAGAGTCTTTAACATCAGCAGCTTTTTCACCAAAGATTGCTCTTAGAAGTTTTTCTTCTGGAGAAATTACTGATTCACCTTTTGGAGTAACTTTACCAACTAGAATATCACCAGCTTTTACAGAAGCACCAATATGAATAATACCAGCTTCATCAAGATTCTTAAGAGCTTCTTCACCTGTGTTTGGAATATCTCTTGTAATTTCTTCTTCACCTAGTTTTGTATCCCTTGCTGAAACTTCAAACTTCTCAATATTGATAGAAGTCATCACATCATCTTTAACAACTCTTTCTGAAATTAGAATAGAATCCTCAAAGTTATAACCGTTCCAAGGCATATATGCAACAAGCATGTTCTTACCTAAAGCAAGCTCACCTAGCTCTGTAGAAGCACCGTCACAAATAATATCACCAGCTCTTACAAAATCTCCAACTTTTACAAGTGGTTTTTGGTTAATTGCTGTTGAAGCATTTGATCTTGTGAATTTAATTAATCTATATATATCAACAATTGGAGCTGTAGGATCTTTTTCTTCTGTTGCACGAACAACAATTCTTTCACCATCAACTTGGTCAACAATACCTGTTCTTTTAGCAATAATAGAAGAACCTGAATCTTGTGCTACAACTTTCTCAATACCTGTTCCAACAATTGGAGAATCCGCCTGTAATAGAGGAACAGCCTGTCTCATCATGTTTGATCCCATAAGAGCACGGTTAGCATCATCGTTTTCTAAGAAAGGAATCAATGATGAAGCCACTGAAACAACCTGTTTAGGAGAAACATCCATTAGGTCAATATCTAAAGGGTTCGCCATGATATAATCACCACAGAAACGACAAGAAATTAAATCTCCAGCTAATGATTTATCTTCATTTAGAGAAGCATTTGCCTGTGCGATTGTATGTCTTCCTTCTTCATCTGCAGATAAGTAAACAATTTCTTCTGTAACCTTACCGTCAATAACTTTTCTATATGGAGTTTCGATAAATCCATATTTGTTGATTTTTGAGTATGTTGAAAGAGAGTTAATCAAACCAATATTTGGTCCCTCAGGAGTCTCAATAGGACAAATTCTTCCATAATGAGTTGGATGAACATCACGAACTTCGAAACCAGCTCTTTCTCTGTTTAGACCACCAGGCCCAAGAGCAGAAATTCTTCTTTTGTGAGTAACCTCAGCAAGAGGGTTATTTTGGTCCATTAATTGAGATAATTGAGACATACCAAAGAATTCTCTAACTGTTGATGTTAATGATTTTGTAGTAACAATATCATGAGGCATTACACCTTCATCATCAACTGAACTCATTTTTTCTTTAATAGCTCTTTCCATTCTAACAAGACCAATACGGATTTGGTTTTCTAATAGCTCACCAACAGATCTAATTCTTCTGTTACCTAAACTATCGATATCATCAACTTCATCTTTACCATCTTTAATATTCATTAATGTTTTAATGATTTCTAAGATATCTTTCTTTGTAATTGTTCTTTGTGTATCCGCAAAATCTAAGCCTAATCTAGCATTAATTTTAACCCTACCAACAGCTGAAAGATCATATCTTTCTTCTGTGAACATCATAGCATTAAACAAAGTACTTGCACTATCAACTGTAGGTGGTTCACCTGGTCTTAAAACTCTATATATATCTAGTAAAGCTTCTTCTCTACATGAGTTTTTATCTATAGACATTGTTTCTAATAAGTATGAACCTGGATTTGTTCCACCTGTAGAAATTAATTTGAATTCTTTTAGCTTACTGATTATTTCAATATCATCAGCTGTAACAACAGAACCTGCTTCGAATAAAATTTCTCCTGTATCTTCATTAATCATGTCTTCTGAGAAATAATTACCGATTAAGTGCTCTTCTGGAACAATGTTTGATTTTAAATCAGCTAGCTTCTTAAGAGCTCTGATTGTCATTCTTGTTCCTTTTTTAGCTACAACTTCGCCACTTTTAGCATCAACTAAATCATATTTTAATACTGTACCTTTGTGGTTTTCAGGATCAAATGTTATTTCATAACCACCTTTAACTTTTTTATATGATTTTGCTTTATAGAAATAGTTAACTATTTCTTCTTTGCTCATACCTGAGATTTCTTCTTCATTAATCACAGTATTGTTAGCAGCACATTCTGCTTTATATTGTTCAGTATCCTCTGAATCTAAAACATAAAGTAAACTTGTTAGAGGAAGTTTTCTTCTTCTATCAATTCTTACATTCATTTTATCTTTTGGATCGAATTCAATATCTAACCAAGAACCTCTGTAAGGTATAATTCTTGCAGTATGTAAAACTTTACCTGAAGTAGATGTTTTACCATCATCACTACCAAAGAAGATACCTGGAGATCTATGCATTTGAGAAACAACAACTCTTTGTGTTCCGTTAATGATAAATGTTCCATCATCTGTCATACGAGGCATATCTAATAGATACACTTCTTGTTCTTTAATATCTTTAATTGATTTTGATCCAGTTTTTTCATCAATATCGAAAACTGATAATCTTAATGTTGCCTTCATTGGTGAAGCGAAAGTCATATCTCTGTAAACACATTCAATATGATCGTATTTTGGAGCATCAAACTCATACTTCACAAAGTCTATTTCCATTTTTTCTGAATAATCAGATATTGGGAAAATAGATTTAAAAACTTCTTGCAGACCTGTGTTCTCTCTCTTGTTTGAAGGAACATCTGCTTGCAAAAAATCAGCAAAAGATTTCTTTTGCACTTCAATTAAGTTTGGCATTGAAGCAATTTCTTCAATCTTTCCAAAGCTTTTTCTAAGTCTTTTTCTAGAAACTAGCGATTTATCCATAATTTTTTTGATCCCTTATTGTTTTAAATTGGAAAATAATAAGTAGTAAATATTTTTCTCTAATACAAATTTATCATTTTGAAAAACTGTAAAGAGTAAAGAAATCTATTGTTTAAATCTTTTAACTTTTTGCATTTAGCTAAAGATAACAATAATACCTACAACTTTTACCCCTCATTTCTTTCCTATTTCTTTCATCATATCCGTTATCCGCAAGCTCTAGCGGTTGCCCGATGAAAGAAGTTTTACGAGCTTATTCTAAAATTAGAATTAAGGCTTAAGATTTAAGAATTAATTTTCTATACTTTCAATATAGTTTTGTCATTTCGACCGACTATAAGGAGTGGAGAAATCTGCTATAAGAGATCTTTAGACTTCGCACTATGTGCTTAACTCAAGATGACAATAACATTTTTAATTCTTAATTCTTCCTTCTTAATTTTTTATCCATTTAAAAAACGAATAACTAAGGACTCTTATAAAAAATCCTTAGTTATTAATTTTTATTTATTTAAATTTTGTTTTCAAATCAATGAACCCTTTTTTAAAATTTTATCAGCATAGAATTTATTTTTTTAATTCTCGAATCCTATTAATGAGAATCGCTCATCATTATAAATAAGCTTTATAGAAGTTTTAGATTTCGGAATGAAGCTCTTAGAATACACACTAGTATTTAATTGAGTCCATTCCGAAAAAATAAAACTTTTTAGAAAAAAACTATTTTAGTTCTACTGTAGCACCAGCAGCTTCTAGTTTAGCTTTTAATTCTTCTGCATCAGCAGCTGAAGCACCTTCTTTAACAGGTTTTGGAGCACCTTCAACTAAGTCTTTAGCTTCTTTTAAGCCTAGACCTGTGATAGCTCTAACTTCTTTAATAACTGCGATTTTGTTTCCACCTGCAGAAGCTAAGATAACATCAAATTCATCTTTAGCAGCGGCAGCATCACCACCAGCAGCAGCGGCAGCAACAGGAGCAGCAGCAGAAACGCCCCACTCTTCTTCTAACATTTTAGAAAGCTCTGCAGCTTCCATTACTGTTAATTTTGATAGTTCTTCTACGATTTTAGCTAAATCAGCCATTTTAAATCTCCTTGTATTTTATTTATTAAGCAGCTTCTTGCTCTGAACGAGCACTAAGACATCTTGCAATTCTAGATGCTGGTGTTGAAATCATTCCAACAATCATAGCTCTAGCTTCATCCAGTGAAGGAAGAAGTGAAATAGCTGTAACAGCATCTAAATCTAATCCACCTTCTAGGTTTGCACCACCAACAACAACTAATTTTTCGTTATCTTTTGCAAAGTTAACAACAACTTTAGCTGCAGCCACAGGATCGTTAGAGTAAGCAATTGTAGTTGGACCTGATAAAATGTCAGAAATACTTTCGAATTTTGTGCCTTTAGCAGCAATTTTCGCAAGAGTATTCTTAGTCACTTTCATACCAGCGCCAGCTTCTCTTAGCTTCGCACGAAGTTCAGTAATCTCAGCAACAGTAAGTCCCTCGTTATGAGCAACAACCATTAATTCATTACCTTCGAACAATTGTTTCAGATCTTGAACTACTTGTTCTTTTTGTTCTTTTCTCACAGAACTTCTCCGTTCTTTTAGAGTTAAACACTATGAGTGATAAACACTCGACGAATTTAAGACTTTAACAACTAAAAATATATATTATTAATAGTCGTAACGGCATTCAATAAAAGAACCTTTATTCTTTTGCTTTATACCGTCTGTGCAGGAAATTAAAAGATAAAAAACATTTTTATACTTACCTGCAGTCTTGGACTTGAAAATTAAAAAATCAGTAGTCTATATTATAGAGCTACTGAAATTCCAACTCCCATTGTAGAAGATAAAGTTACTTTTTTAATATAAGTACCTTTAGCTCCACTTGGTTTTGCAGCTGTAATAGCAGCCACAAAAGCATTCACATTTTCGATTAAGTCAGCTTCTGAGAAACTTAACTTACCAATACCAGCATGCACAATACCATTTGCTTCCGCACGGAATTCAACAGAACCAGCTTTAGCATCTTTAACAGCTTTAGCAACATCTGGAGTAACAGTTCCTAACTTAGGATTTGGCATTAAACCCTTGGGTCCTAAAACTTTACCTAGTTTACCAACAACACCCATCATATCTGGTGAAGCGATAACTCTATCAAAGTCCATCATACCTTTTTGGATTTCCGCAGCAAGGTCATCAGCACCAACAAAGTCTGCACCAGCTTTTGTAGCTTCTTCAGCTTTATCACCTTTAGCGAAAACAGCAACTTTAACTGTTTTACCTGTACCTTTTGGCATATTTACCATACCACGAACCATTTGATCAGCATGCTTAGGATCAACATTTAAGTTCATGTTGATTTCTAATGTTTCATCAAATTTAACTTTTGAGTTTTCTTTCAATAGTTTAACAGCTTCTTCTACTGAATAATCTCTAGTAGCTTCAACTTTAGCTTTAAATTCTTTATAATTTTTACCAGCCATATCTATCCTTTAACCTCAATACCCATTGATCTTGCAGATCCTTTAATCATTTCCATAGCAGCTTCAACATCGTTAGCATTTAAATCTTCCATTTTAGCTTCTGCTATTTCTCTTACTTGAGCTTCTGTAACAGACCCAACAATTTCTCTACCGATATCGCTAGCACCTTTTTTAAGACCAGCAGCTTTTTTCAAGTAGAAACTTGCAGGTGGAGTTTTTGTTGTAAAACTAAATGATCTGTCTTCATACACTTCAATGATAACTGGAACAGGCATGCCTTTTTCCATTTCTTTTGTTTTGTCATTGAATGCATTACAGAATTCCATGATATTCACACCGTGTTGACCTAAAGCAGGACCAACTGGTGGTGAAGGATTTGCTGCACCAGCTGCGATTTGCAGTTTGATATAGCCTTTTACTTTTTTAGCCATTTTAAAAGTCTCCTTTTATATTTTTTATTAGACTCAGGTGGTTCGATTATGGCAAATCTCCCACCAACATTTTATGCAAATAAAACAACAAGTTAGAAGAGCAACCTTAAGAACTTTAACTTAATAAATTCTTTGTCGCCTTCTTTTTGTTGTTTAATCAGAGCTTTAATATATACGATTCGTTAATTTTTGTCAAGGTTTTATTTAGCTTAATAAATCTTCTTTTGTTATATTAACACCAGCTTTTACCATTTCTTGAACAGCTAAATCAATCATCTCTTCCAGATGACTCTCTGAAACCAAACTTTCACATCGAATTGACAAAACATTTTGAGTATTTGATGCTCTAATCAATATAAAGCCGTTATCGTTTTCAGCTCTAACACCATCCATTTCATTAACAAAAAAGCCATCTTTTTTTTCAAATTCTTTTGTTATTTTATCGATTATAGAGAACTTTTCATCCTCAAGAACCTCAAATCTAACTTCATCCGTAGCAAAGCTTTTAGGAAACTCCGATAACAACTCTGATGAAGTTTTATCACTTGCATTAAGTATATTTAGCAACTTAACAGCACAATACAGAGCATCATCATATCCATAAAAACCTCTATTAAAGAATATATGCCCAGATATTTCTCCTCCAACTAAAGCATCTTCCTCTTGGATTCTAGATTTAATATTAACATTACCTGTTGCATTCATAATTGGAGCCCCACCCCATTCAGATATTTTGTTAAACAATACTTTAGAGCACTTAACATCAGCAATAACAATACCACCAGACTCCTTTTTCAGCTCTTCTTTGGCGAATATACCAACAAGAAGATCATTATTTATAATTTCTCCTTTATTAGTAACCACACCCAATCTATCACCATCACCATCAAAAGCAAAACCTATGTCCGCTCCAACCTCTAAAACTTTATCCTGCAAATCTTTTAAATTAGCATGAACACTAGGATCAGGATGATGGTTTGGGAAACTACCATCAATTTCGCCATATATCACAGTATGTTCTCCTGGCAATTTTTCTACAAGACGATTAATCAACTCACCGCTTGCTCCATTACCATTATCCCACACAACTTTAAGAGACCTATCGCCTTCAAAATCAGACAATAACCTTTTTATGTAAGATTCTTTAACATCTATGGAAGTCAATTTTCCTTTTCCAGAAATAATCTTTTCAGACTTAACAACTTCTAAAAGCTCTTGCAAATCGTTTCCATGAAAAGGCTTATTATTAGCAAGATTAATTTTCAAACCATTATATTTCTTAGGATTATGAGATGCTGTAACCATGACACCAGCATCTGAGTCATTAAGTATCATTGAATAATAATGCATTGGAGAACTACCCAAACCACAATCAACAACATCAATACCACTATCTATTAAGCCTTGATTAAGATTATTTTGAAAATTCTCTGAACTTTCTCTACCATCTCTATTTGTGCTCATTTTTTTAACACCTTTAGAGGATAACATTACTCCCAAAGCTCTTGCTATTTTATAAACATCATCAGAAACAAACTCTTCTCCAACGATGCCTCTAATATCATATTCTTTAAATATGTGATCTTCCATTTTCTTTCTCCAAATTAAATTTGCTTTCATTTTAATTAAAATTTAACAAAAAGCAATTGATTTTTTATAAAAAACTCATATAATTAAACTCACAAGGAGATAAACATGTCACAAGAACATTTAAACATCATTAAAGATATAGCGAAACAAGCTGGAGATAAAGCTTTAGACTATCAAGCAAAAATATCAAGCCTGAATGTAAAAACTAAAGGCATTGGAGACTTTGTTAGTAAAGCAGACACAGAGTGCGAAGACTTTATAAAAGAAGAGTTAAACAAGAATTTTAAAGGCTTCTCTTTTCTAGCAGAGGAGAGTGGGGAAGAAGATCATAACTCTGATTATCTATGGATAATAGATCCAATAGACGGAACAACAAACTTTTTAAAAGGGTTAAAAGAGTTTTCTTGCTCTATTTGTTTACAAGAAAAAGGCAAGACTATTGTAAGTGTTGTTTACTTTCCTGCAATGGGAGAGCTTTATTATGCTAGCAGAGATAAAAAAGGTGCTTTTATGGAATATACTAACTCTGAAAAGCCAACTGCTAAAAGCATAGAATGCAATCAAAAAGCCACTTTGTCTGAAAGCTTAATAAGTTACGGAATAGGCAAAAGCTGTTTTGAAAAAACAAACTCTATAATGAAACATCTAAGCGAAGTAAGCGGAGGAATTAGAAGCATAGGAGTTAGCTCTTTAGACCTAATAAGGGTTGCTCGTGGAGAATTTGGAGCTTATATAAAAAGCTCAATTAAAAAATGGGATTTATATCCAGCATCATACATTGCTGAAAAAGCTGGTGCTGTAATATACACCATACATGGCGAAGAAACAGCAAAAGTTGAAGACTACAATTCAGAAAGAGAAGGATGCATAGTGGCTAACAAAAACATTATTACAGAAATTATTGAAAATACAAAACCTAAGTTTGATAAGAATCTGGAAACAGCAAAAGAAATATATAGTGATAAAATCTGTCCTTTAGCTAACAAAGCTGTAGAGACAAGCACTCCTTATGTAAAAGAGGCTTGTAAGAAATCAAATTCTTTACTTAGAAAAGCTTTTCGCAAATTTATAGAGCTATGTAAAAAATACTCACCTTATGCAAAAGAATATTTAATAAAAGCTTGGGAGCTTATAAAAGAAAATACTATAAAATCCAAACCTTATATTATTAAAGGAGCTTTATGGACAAAAAATAAATCTGTAGAACTAGCAATCACACTAAAAAACAAATTAGTTAAGAAGGATAAGTAATGATATTTTTCGGCAAAGACAATAGCGATTTAATAAAGGCATCTAAATTAATTAAAAAAGGAGAGTTAATCTCCTTTCCGACAGAGACAATATATGGATTAGGAGCTGATGCAACAAACGAGACAGCTGTAAGAAGAGTTTTTCATGCAAAAGGAAGACCAAACTTCAATCCTTTAATCGCTCATGTTTCTAGCATTGAGATGGCTCAAAGCATCGCAGAAATAGATGATAGAGCGATGAGATTAATAATGCTCTTCTGGCCAGGACCTTTAACTTTAATTTTAAAGAAAAAACCAAACACTGTTTGCGATGCTCTAACAGCTGGACTAGATACCGTTGCTGTAAGAATGCCTGCAAATGATATAGCTCTAAAATTAATTGAAAACACTGGAGTTCCAATCGCTGCTCCAAGTGCCAATAAATCAGGATGCCCTAGCCCAACAGAAGCTAAACATGTAATTAAAAGTTTTGACAATGATATGGTGTCAGGAGTTGTAAACGGAGGCAGAACAAAAATTGGATTAGAATCTACTATCTTAGATTTAACATCTGAAAACCCTACTATATTAAGACATGGATTTATAACTGCTGAAGATATTCAAAATAAGCTTTTAATGAAAGTAGAAGAATCTACAACTCCAGATAAAAAGGGTAAAGTTAAAAGCCCAGGACAGTTATTAAGACACTATGCTCCATCTTTACCTGTTAGGTTAAATGTAAGATATCATGTAAAATCTAATGAAGCTTTAATAGCTTTTGGAAAAACAAGGCTAAAAGCAAAAAAAGTCATAAATCTTAGCCCTACAAAAAACTTAAAAGAAGCTGCTCATAATTTATTTGCCGCACTTATTGAGTTAGATGAAGATGATTTATATTCAGGAATTGCAGTTATGCCTATTCCGAATAAAGGCATAGGAGTTGCTATTAATGACAAACTAAAAAGAGCTTCCATAAAATAGTAACCTCCGTGAAAGCCGTAATCTTCTTGTGTTACTGACAACCTTTCTACTCCGTCATTCTGAACAGACACACTTGTGTGGTAGTAAAGAATATCATTGTGCTACTGGATATAAATCAAAATTCCTCAGGCATGAAAAGATTCTTCGTTACACTCAGAATTGTAGATGTCAAGTAATTCGTGGACAGTTTTCATTAAATTCTATAGGAGTTTTCCCATTTAATCCTTGATGAGGTCTTTCCTCATTGTAATAACATAGATACTCTGCTAGGTTTTGTTTAAAATCCTCAATGCT
>JAOXRX010000078.1 GCA_025800285.1 Alphaproteobacteria bacterium | reverse complement strand
CATAGGAAAGAGTTTCTTGGGAATATTAATTCCTTTTCCAAATATCTTGTCTATACCTAAACTACCTAAAGCAGAAACAGCACCAGTTGCTAAAGCAGGTGCAGCTTTTGACAAACCTTTTACAGCATAAGGTAATACTCTTGCTCCAAGACTTGCAAGTGATGAGAAAAGATTTCCACCTTGTTTAGCTACTTTCCTTATCTGAGTTTTACTTATCTTAATATCAACTCCAGTTCCATCATTGAGTGATTTTTGTATTCTTTTGAGTTGTGTTTTTGTCAACATCAATTCATCATTTCCAGTGAGTTTAGAATGTTTTATTCTCAAAGTCAGTGGAGTTCGGTTATTCATAGCTGTAACCAAACTTCTTTTTTGATTATCTGTCAAATTTACTCCGTATTCAAAATAAGTTGTCATGATTTATTTAATAATTATATTAAATTTAATATAATTATTTGAAAAGTATTTAACTTCTCAACAAAAGTTTTCCTGCTACTTTATCTATTTCTGCTGTTCTTTCACTGAGCACAATTCCATAAATTGTGTAATCTGTTGCTGTA
>JAOXRX010000077.1 GCA_025800285.1 Alphaproteobacteria bacterium | reverse complement strand
CTCAACGCTTAATAAAAATATATATGGGCAATTTAAAGAAGCCACATTCCAAATTGGAATATATGCACTTTTGGGAAGTATGTATAATGGATAAACGTTTGAAAGGTGAGGTCATCTACGACTTACAAAAATACGGTTATGGAAAGAAGTGCATCAAAGATGGACGCAAGCTATGGCGCGATACAGATAGACTGTTTAAAACACAAAACCAGGCAATTCATAACAAAAACGATACTTCCAAAATATTTAAGGCCTCCAAAGAGCTGTTATTTTGGGACTGTGTAATATTTTGTGTTTTTGCTAAAATTTAGTTGAAAACTGATTTTGAAATTCATAGGCAAAAAAATTACCTTTAAATTTTTTATTTTATGAAACCAGAATTAGAAAAGCAATTAGAAGCCTTAGTAGGCAAGATTAGCAACAAAGAGGATTTAGATCAAGTTCGAGATCAGCTTTTTAAGCGAGGAGTAGAAGCTTTGCTCAACGCTGAAATGACAGCTCATCTAGGATTTGAAAAAGGAGCCAAAAACGATTCCACCAATACCAGAAATGGTTTTTCCAAAAAAACAATTAAGACCAAAAACGGGCAACAACCCATAGATATTCCAAGGGATAGAGAAGCTAGTTTTGAGCCAGTTATTGTTCCTAAACATCAAACCATCACCCAAGAGCTAGAAGATTGTATCCAAATGCTTTATGCCAAAGGGATGAGCAATAGCGATATTATCGACTTTGTGGAATCTAGCTATGGAGTGGCATACTCTACATCACAAGTTTCTGTCATTACCAATCAACTTTTGGAAGATATTAAACTTTGGCAGAATCGCCCTCTGGAAGACATTTATCCTATGGTATGGATAGATGCAATTCATTACAAAATACGTCAAGAAGGCAAAGTAATATCAAAAGCCTGTATGATAGTTTTAGGTGTAAATACCGAAGGAAAGCAAGATATTTTAAGCATGACCATTGTTGAAACAGAAAAAGCTTCGGCATGGATGGCTATATTAGATGATTTGCGCTCTAGAGGGGTAGAAGATATATTCTTTCTTTGCTCCGATAATTTGGCTGGCTTAGACCAAGCTATAGAAGCCATTTATCCTAAAAGTATTCGACAAATCTGCATTGTTCATCAAATTAGAAACTCTCTAAAATATGTCTCTTACAGGGATCGTAAAAAGATTATGGTAGATATAAAAGCCATATACCAAGCCGATAATATGGACGCAGCCCAACAAGCTTTTGAACATTTTAAACACAACTGGGAGGGTAAATATCTAAAAGCTGTAAAATCTTGGGAAAACAATTGGGATAATTTAACTGCTTTTTTAAGCTATCCAAAAGAAATTAGAAAACTCATTTACACCACTAATATTATCGAAAGCTTTAACGCTAGCTTACGCAAGTATACACGCAATAAGAAAGTGTTTCCTAATGATAATGCAGCTCTTAAATCTATTTATTTGGCTGCACAAAGCATACGTAAAAAATGGCAGAAATCCCGATCTAATTGGGGGCAAATCTACAATCAATTGTATATTTGTTTTCCAGACAGATTATAACAACCAAAAATTATAACCTGTGAATTTCGAAATTAGTTTTCTAAAAACACAAAATTCTGGATAGACTCTTTCTAGCTCAAAATTACCCCAATAAATAGCCCTTTTTTCCTTTCTATTTCAGAATAAAAAGAAACCGTAGCTAATGCTCAATGTCATTAAGTTAACATGTTATTTTGCTGCATTTCAGTGGTTTACTGTTGTTTTTTATGTATTTTTTTTGTATATTATACTATCATTCAGATAGTTATTATGCAAAAAAAACTTCGCAAGAAATTCTCAAAATTATATCTCGAACACTATTTTCCGAAGAACTTAAATGTAAGTTTAGAGTTTCAGAAAAAGACTTTATTCGTAATAGAAAACTAACTTTTACAAATACGCTAATTTTTATGCTGAACTTTTTAAGAAAAAGCCTAGTAATTGAAATACATAATTTTATAGAAAAACTAGAAAAGGTTTCTTGTTCTCCAGTAAAACTATTCACAAGCAGTGCTTATACACAGTCTAGAAAAAAAATAAACCCATTAGTTTTCTCAGCTTTATCTGATACTTTGGTTGAAGAATTTTACACAGATAACGAGTTGGGGGTTAAACTATGGAAAGGCTTTAGACTTTTAGCAGTAGACGGATCTACTCTAAACCTTCCTTTTTCTAAAGAACTTTCTCAAAAATATGGGCATGCTAGAAATCAAACAGGAGATACTAATGTTCAAGCAAGGATATCTGTTTTATATGATGTCGAAAATCAATTAGTAATAGATGCTAATATCAATCCAAGAAACACTTATGAAAGGGTTATGGCACTGAAGCATTTGCCAAAATGTAATACTAATGACTTAGTTATTTTTGATAGAGGTTACTTTTCGTATGATTTTTTAAAAGCTTTGGGGGATACTCCTTTTTTAATGCGTTTAAAATCAGACTTAAATCCAGTTAAAAACTTTGTTCAAACTAAAAAGACCTCTCAAATAGTAGAAATAAATAGTTGTAAATATGTATACAAGAAAAAAGGAGAGAAAAAGCCAGCTCCCATTAAAGTAAGATTAATACGGGTAGAACTAAGTTCAGGAGAAATAGAAGTATTAGCTACTTCATTATTTAATACTAAAAAATATCCGCCAAAACTTTTTAAAGAACTTTATTTCAAACGCTGGAAGGTGGAAACTTTTTATGATGAATTGAAAAATAAATTAAAGGTAGAACTATTTACAGGATACTCACAAATAGCAATACAACAAGATTTTTATGCTGCTATATTGGTTAGTAATATTCAATCAATAATAGTCAATGATCTAAAAGAAGAAATTGCATCCGAAAATAAGTCTAGGAAATATGAGTATAAAGTAAATAATAACTTAAGTTATGGTTTTCTAAAAGATAGAATAATAACCCTTTTATTCTCTGAAAAAGACACCAATAAAATGACTGAAGAACTCAAAATACTATTCAAAAAACATCTAGTTCCTATAAGGTCTGAAAGAACTAATTCAAGAAATAAAATCAGAAGAACCGTAACAAAACTAAAAGTAACTAAAAACCAAAGGGATGCAATATAGAGAAAGCTTAACTTAATGACATTGA
>JAOXRX010000076.1 GCA_025800285.1 Alphaproteobacteria bacterium | reverse complement strand
AGACCTCATCAGTCATTGGATTATCAAACACCATATGAGTTAAGTATGGCTGCTTAGCATGCCTTAAAATAATCAAGATCACACGAAAGGAGAATAACTTAAATTTTCAAACTTGTGTCTTGACAGAGGGGACCATTATATATGATGTACAAATGAATTAGCAAGAACTAATTAGTGTTCTTGTTTTTTGTTGTAATTAGTTTAACTTACTGATACCTTCAAAGAGCTGGTGACTTTCTGGAGGTATTTATGTCTAAATATTTAACTTATGATCAACGTTTAGAAATAGAAGCTGGTTTAAAAAAAGGTTTATCTTTTGGCGTTATCGGAAAGATTATCTCAAAAGATAGAACAACAGTTGCCAAAGAAATTAAACGTAATCATATTATTAAGAAAATTGGTTATGCAAGCTATCCATATAATGCATGTGTGCATCGTGTAGATTGCAGAAGAACACTTGTATGTAATGAATGTCTGTATCCTAAGAAAAGTATTTGTAGCAGATGCAAACTCTGTAATTTAGACTGCTCTTTTTTTATTGAGGATGTATGCATCAGTAAATTCAAGACACCTTATGTATGTAATGGTTGTGTAGATTACTTCAAATGCTCACTTGCAAAGCCCTATTATTGTGCAAGTGATGCACATAAAATATTTACAGAGAACGTATCTGAGTCACGTAGTGGTCTTTTAACTAATGAAGCTGAGATAAAACGAATTAATGATATTATAAGTCCACTAATTAAAAAAGGACAATCAGTTCACCAAGTATATGTTCACAATAAAGATCAAATTATGTGTAGTGAAAAGACATTATACAATTACATAGATGCCTGTGTTTTCGATGTAAGAAACATTGATTTACCACGTAAGGTAAAGTTTCGTCCAAGGTACAAGAAACCCAAATTTAAGATAGACAGGAAATGTCGTATTAACAGAAAATATGAAGATTATCTAGCTCACATGGAACGTTTCCCTGAGCATAATATTGTTCAAATGGATTCAGTTATTGGTCGTAAAGGTGGCAAAATGTTGCTAACACTTCACTTTGTCTCTTCAAGCTTCATGTTAGCTTTTATTAGAGATCTAAACACCTCACAATCAGTAATTGATATCTTTAATTATTTGTATAGTGTTCTTGGTAAAACAGACTACGAAAGACTCTTCCAAGTTATTCTCACTGATAATGGAAGTGAGTTTTCCAATCCAAATGCGATAGAAAGAGAACCTAAGAACAATCTTTTAAGAAGTCATCTATTTTATTGTGATCCAAGTTCGCCGCATCAAAAGGGAGCCATTGAAGTTAATCACACACTCCTAAGAAGAATACTTCATAAAGGTCAATCATTTGATAATTTAACACAAGATGATATTATACTTGTCATGAATCATGTGAACTCATACTCACGAAAAAAGCTGAACGATAGATCTCCCTACGAGACGTTCAGCTTTTACTACGGAGAAGATATACTCAGGAAACTTGGTTATGGTCCAGTAGCAGCTGAAAGCATAATCATGAAACCCAATCTTCTCAAAAGAAAATAGTAAATAGAATAAACGTCACCAGCAAGTAACTAAGTACAAGCAGAACAGGGGTGGATTTTTCGATTACTAAAAAATCATGGAAAAATTGACCTCCATTTGTAATGCACAATTAACCCTATTTACACCTGAATTATATCAAAATAATGACATGAATAACATCATTACTATGGAACTACGCATTCAAAGCGGGAAATTGGTTTACAACTATGGAAATTTGCTTACAAAAGAGTGCTTTTACTTACAAAGCGAGATTCTTGAGTTACAAACGGGAAATTGGGATTTCAATTTTCCACTTTTCATTCAACCAGAAAATAATAAGGTTATAATTATTAATAGTTTTTGGTTTTTTCTTATAAAAAATACTTTTTTTTCATTGACATGGCAACATATTGTGTTACAATATGTTTAACTATTGTAAATTATTTTAATATATATAATGTAAATGTTAAGTTTTATTCAAACACAAAGATAAAAACAAGGATAAATATGATTTTTTTTGCTAAGATTGAAATTAAGATATATTAGATTATAATTTAACATTTGAGACTGATGTTATTACAGTAATTAGTATTTTAGAAGTGTATTATATGCGATTAATTTTCTGAATTTTCGGAATATTAAAATGTATTTGAACCTCATAGATAAAAAGATTTTTTTGTTATGATTAATTGCTTATATCTCAATGATATAAATTAAAGAATGGGTAGTGTAAAGTAATTAATGAAAAACAGCTTGGATTTTTGATGTTGTGATTATCTATAGTTTGTTAATAAAGAACATAATAAAACACGCTCTGGCTACACAGCGTTGATAACAAATATAAGTATATTTGATTATGTTTT
>JAOXRX010000075.1 GCA_025800285.1 Alphaproteobacteria bacterium | reverse complement strand
GCATTCAAAATTTTCAATTAATTTTATTAAAACATTTTTAGGGTTTTAGGTCATTTTGGGAGCCTATTTACTCACAGTAACTTTAAACATCAAAATCAGACTTTGATTTTTTAACTTATGAAAGAACTCAATAAAAGCTTTCCAATGATGTACAGGGTGACACAAAAAGGCTTGGACACTTCTTTCAAACGCTAATTTCATAGTCATAATAGTATATTTTTAAGACATTTATTACATGGTTAGATAGCTCTGTGTCTTCTCTTTCATATGACGTATTTGTTTTGGCTGTATCATTTAATTTTATTAAAATAATTTATAGATTCCCAGGACAACTCAAACTTTTTTACTCCCTTCTGCCATTTAATAACCTAAAGAATATTGTTAATAACTCAATGAAAAGTTATGATAGATATATGTTTTATATGCCATTTTGAAGAGGAGTGTTCAGAGAACTTAGGTACAAAAAATTAGACTATTCTAACTATTTTTAATAACTTTATGCATGTTTGCTTTGAAATATCTAAAGAGTATAGGAGGAAAAGTGTCCATTCCCGGGCAGTGCTGGCCATATGGGAGAAAAAAGTTGAAAACTGGTAGTCATTATGATGAAACTCAACATTGCCAACAATTTTTGGTTTACAATATTATTTGTAAAACTTCTAATTTCCATTTTATTACACAATTTGTATTCCCAACCCTTGGACACAAGCCCAAAAATCTCTCTTTTTGGAAGTGACCACCTTTA
>JAOXRX010000074.1 GCA_025800285.1 Alphaproteobacteria bacterium | reverse complement strand
TATTTTTCTTGATGTTGATGGGCTATGATAGCTGCTGCTTTTAAAATAGTTTTCTTAGATGATTTTAACATTTCATAACCAATTTGTGCATGGGTTTTCATTATCTCAAACTCTTCAGGAGTATATTTTCCTGGTTTATTTAAAATATTATCAGGGATTGCAACCTTTCCTATATCATGCATAGGACTTGCCATTTTTATTATCTCTGCTTCATCTTTAGATAAGCCATAATATAAAGCTAAAAGCTTTGAATACTCAGCAACTCTTTTTACATGCATACCTGTTTCTTTACTTCTTGTTTCTGTTATCTCCCCAAGCCTAAAAATAATCTCTTTTTGAGTACTTGTAATCTCCTCATTTAAAGCTTCTATCTCGTTTTTAGCTTCTTGCATATCTTTTTGTGCTGTAATATCTTGTAAAATTAAAATATAATTTAAAAACTCTCCATTTTCATTATATTCCATTTCTCTTTTTACATGAGCCCATAAGGTTTTTTTACCCTTAGTTAAAACTTGAACTTCCCCTTCCCATTCACTATAATTAGAATAAGCTTCTTCTATAGCTTTATACTGTTCTTTATCATAATTGGGATGCAAAAACTCTATAGTTTTTCTACCTAAAAGTTCATTTTCTTCATATTCCATGGTTTCACAAAAAGCACGGCTTACACATTTTAAGCTACCTTCATTATCAACTTTTGCAGTAATAACATTTCTATCTAAAGAATCCACAAGTTTTTTTAAATCATAGTTTAAGCTCTCTATTTGGGACTTACTATCTTTTAAAGCTCTAATATTTTCATAAGCTCTTATTGCTGAGACAACTGTTGTGATTAACTTTTTAGATGTAAGCTCTACTTTTTCTTTATAATCATTTATGGCATATTCCATTACAACTTTTGTCTCAGGTACAAGTCCAGCTTGTCCTGTTCT
>JAOXRX010000073.1 GCA_025800285.1 Alphaproteobacteria bacterium | reverse complement strand
CTATTATTTTTCAGGGGGTAGGGGAAGGGTTACAATATTAAAAAATATACATATATATATCTGACATCTAGGAAACTCAATAACATGCATAATTCAACCTTGTGACTATGTTTCTATTTTTGGTTGTTCAGTCAAATATGTGCACACTAAAGATAATGACACAATGCATACCGGAAATGGATATACTGTACAGTTATAACTCCATTATTACAAATCCCACAGGGACTAGAAAGTGCCCATATTGGGGCTGCCAATTTATTATTCTTTTATATGTATGCAAAGCCTTGTTGCCTTGTTTTAGCAGAATTTTTTTCTCAAAGAATAAAAACAGGCCACCATTATGGACTAAGGTGTATTAAACAGGTTAATTTGAGAGAAAATATAATTATATGAGAGCAGGGACCAAGAAAATTGTCTATTATAACAAGGCATCTTTATTAAGCAGGTGCCCATAAAGCAGGATCAAGTGCACTTACTCTTAGAATAGTAAAGCTATATGTTAAAGCACAAATAAACATTTACAAAACCTTTTTTTAGTGATTTTAATTAGAACTGCTCCATAACTTTATAAGGGGTTATTTATGCAGAATGCTTTTTGGGGGGATCTTCACTTGGTGCTGTGAGAAACGACTCTCCAGCCGTGGGGGAGGTAAGGGGGGTGGGGGGGGGGGAAGTTCTTGCTATCTGACACATCAAGGAAGGTAGGTGAAGATTGTTTGTGTAATTGTTTATTTTTCTTTCATCATCATCCTCTTAATGCCTTGAGAGGCACATGAGGCCTCATGACGTTTTTGTTGGCTGGGATACCGAAGTGCATGTGTTTTCCCACCGCTGTTTAATGGGATCTCCCCCTTGACAGGAGCATATTAGATACTGGATATGCTACTGCTCCTGGTCCTATAACATAATTATGATGTACTGTAATCCTTTTTCAAGAAAAACAAAACTCATGAAGTATAAAATAACTTAATTTAAAGTACAAGCAAGTTTTAATATAAAAAAGCATTGAAATAAGATGAAAAATCTTATTTTCTGCTTCAATTTATCTATCAGATATGTTCAAACATAAATAGATTTAATCAATGCCAAATCAAAAAGCAAAACAAATGCATTACACTTGTTTATTTCATATCCTCTATTCAAAATTAAATTTATTTTGAGCAACAATTTAGTTTTTCTCTACTCTTTCTCCTTTTATGAAAAACGG
>JAOXRX010000072.1 GCA_025800285.1 Alphaproteobacteria bacterium | reverse complement strand
CAGAGATAGACAGGAAACGATGGTACTAAAAAGACAGAGAAATGACAGGGGTTTTGTATAAGGGAGCACAAGAAATTTGTCCTGGAAGGTGTAGTATTATAACTACTGTGGCATAAGTAAAGAGTGAGAATGGTCAGAATGGTACATTGTTTTTGCTGCTTTTATTCAGGATATCATTTTTTCTTTTAAGAAGTATTTTATTATTTATTTCTAGCAGCTGTTTACAAGGAGAAACGATTCTATTACAGATTACATAGAAATACAAAAAAAGGAAAAAAAAGGAGCAGTAAAATATAAGCAGGAAAAAGAAAAGAGTAAATACACTGACGAAAATTACATTGAAGAAACTAGCACATCAAAGGCAAATATATTGGCAGAAACTGTTGACTTTGCATACGAAGGCATGTCCAATACAAGAGACCGTTGGATTAAAGTTATTTAATTTAATTTTAATTTTAATTTTAATTTTAATTTAGGGACAAAGAGAAAGTAGAATCAGCCAGAAGAGACCATTTCTTTGGCAGAGTGTTGCATGCTTTTGCCTCTATAGTGTACATTGATTTTAGGTATTGTATGAAGCCTTTCAGTC
>JAOXRX010000071.1 GCA_025800285.1 Alphaproteobacteria bacterium | reverse complement strand
AGAGATTGGAATGTGTTATTCTCAAAGTTAATGGAGTTCGGTTATTTATGGCTGAAGCTAAACTTCTTTTTTGATTATCTGTCAAATTTACACTATATTCAAAATAAGTCGTCATGATTTATTTAATAATTATATTAAATTTAATATAATTATTTGAAAAGTATTTAACCTCTCAACAAAAGTTTTCCTCCTTGTTTTTCTATTTCTGCTTCTTCTTCATGTAGAATAATACTGTAAATAACATAATTTTCTGCTGTAACAGCAGATAGTTCATAGTGGAAAGCCAGTCTTGTAAAGCCATCTTTTATGTCTGTTTTTTGTTTTGTCAAATCAAAATAAAGGAAAGGATACAAGCTTTTGTAATTTGAAATATTCAGAAGTGTTCCTCCTTGGAGATCGTTATTTGCATTAACATATTTCATTAAATCACGAAAGACTCTTGAAGTATCTTCTGTTGGTGTGTAATGAAGACATGGATAATCATTACCGTTTCCAACTTCAAGATGGCATCTTCTTAAAGTTGTATCATTAGATGATAATTTGAAAGTATCATTAATACAAGAATGGATTTTGTTTTTGGTTGTC
>JAOXRX010000070.1 GCA_025800285.1 Alphaproteobacteria bacterium | reverse complement strand
GAACACCAAAACCAAGACATGTTTTTGTATTTTTTGTCAACAATGCAAACCTTAACAACCAACTTTAAAATCCATTCTTTTATAATACTTTCAGTGTATCAACAGATCCAAGAACATTAACAAGATGCTATCTTGAAGTTGGTAATGGAAATGAATATCCAAGAATCCATTACAAACCAACAGAAGATCCTTCAAGAGTATTTCGCGATGTTAGGAAATATGTTAATGCAAATAATAATTTCCAAGGTGGAGCACTTCTGAATATTTCCAATTTCAGAAACTTGTATCCATTCATTTATTTTGATTTGACAAAACAGAAAACTGATATAAAAGATGGAGTTACAAAATTGGCTTTTCACTATGAACTATCAGGAGCTACAGCGACAGATTATATTATTTATGGAATTGTACTTAATGAACAAGAAGCAGAAATAGAGAAAGAAGGTGGAAAACTTTTGTTGAGAGGTTAAATACTTTTTTCAAATAATTATATTAAATTTAATATAATTATTAAATAAAATATGACAACTTATTCTGAATATGGAGTAAATTTGACAGATAATCAAAAAAGGAGTTTGGCTTCTGCTATGAATAATCGTACACCATTGACATTAAGATTAAAACATTCTAATCTAACAGGAAATGATGA
>JAOXRX010000069.1 GCA_025800285.1 Alphaproteobacteria bacterium | reverse complement strand
TAGTGTACCAATTGTTCTGCCAAGGGCATCGTTGGGTAGCTACGTACGGATGTGATAAGAGCTGAAAGCATCTAAGCTCGAAGCCAACTCTAAGATGAACTTTCCCTGAAGATCCCAGCAAGACTAGCTGGTTGATAGGCTAGATGTGTAAGCGTTGTAAGGCGTTTAGCTGACTAGTACTAATAGATCGTTTGGCTTATTTTTTTAATTTCTTGGTTTACTATCTTATTAAGTATTTTACTACTTAATATTGTGTTAGAATTTCTTTCACGAATTAATTTTTACTTTAACATTACTTTTCACTCATTACCAATGTGAGTACAGAGTATACTTCCTATAGTATATTTGATACTCATATTGCTGGTGGCTATAGAGAAGTGGCAATACCCAGCTCCATTCCGAACCTGGAAGTCAAGCACTTCATCGCTGATAATACTGCAGGGTCCCCTTGTGGAAACGTAGGTCGCTGCCAGCTCTTGAGTTTTTCTCAAAGCCTTATCTTTTTTAACTTTCCAAAGTTATCTGAGATAAGGCTTTTTTTTTGCACTTTTTTCTTAAACTTTCTTTTTTATTTCAGTCTACCCTAATCCCAAATAAAATTATTGCTTGTACTTTATTTATTCTTTTCTTTTACATCTTATTTCAAATTACTTTTCTAAAAGTAATGCTCTTATTATTTATATATAAAAAACCTTTTCTCTATACTAATAAATAAAAAGAAGACTAAATATAAATAAAAAACTAAGAATAGATTAAAGAAATAGTATGTAAAAAGGTAAAACATAAATAGAGAAAATTCCAAAAGTCCCATAAGATCAGTAATAAAATATAGTTAAAGTCAATAACTAAAAAACAAAACACAAAATTTAAGCCAGAATGAAGAAAAAACTCTTGACAAGCGGTATAGATTTTACTATAATTCCACTCCAATTTACGAAGAGGCACACGGAAGTGAGTT
>JAOXRX010000068.1 GCA_025800285.1 Alphaproteobacteria bacterium | reverse complement strand
GTTGAAAACAATTATAGCTAATAGTAATTATCTCTATAAAGAGATAACAAAAGATGGTACGTTGTCACATTTTCCAAGACGCGTTAAAATATATGACAAAACTATATCTATACAATTTAAAGAAAAGTTTAGCGGCATTTTAAGATTAAATTTATTACTTTCAATTGAAAAAATTCTAAAAAAGGTGATTTGTGAAAATGAATTTTCTAGTAGTGGTTTTGTATTTTCAATAATAAATAGTTATCTTGATATTGCTTTTATTTTTGATAAGACCGATGGAGGACGGATGGTTTATGGTTGTTTTTGTGTCAATAATAATAATGACAAAGGGTATGTTTATACAAAAAGTTTTTCTGTTGAAAAAGTTATAGATACTGTTTTTAAATTAGTTATAGAAAAGGCTCAATTGTTGAAAGAAACGAAATATGAAATACAGTTGGTAAAATGTGACTGTTGTTTATTATCACGAAAAGAGAAATGTCGTTTTATTATTGAAAGGAAAAACAGTTGTAATAAAAGGCGATTTATGAAAGAATTGACAAACGATAATAATGAAACTCAAAAATGTAAGAAAAAAGTTGCATTAAATGATGGAAGTCTGGAAACTAGTAAGAATATGAAATGTGGCCAAAAGAAAGTTTGCGTAAACAAAAGTTTAACTAGTAACAGAATTAAGGCAAAAGTGGTTGCGAAAGATAGATATGTACACAAGAATTGTAGTGAAAATTGTAATGTTTGTAGAAAGAATCGTTCTTTTTGTCTTTGCGCTGTTTGTAAAAAGTTTTATTTTCGTAAGTACGTACAGTATTTTAAAGCATATAAATATAGTTTAATGTCTGAATTTGTTACAGACTGCAAATCATTTGATGGAAAAGTATATATTTGTAGAACATGCCTGCGTAAAGAAAGACAGAAAGATAAAAAACGAGTTAATTGTAATGCATTTAACAAAAAGAAAGATAAAATAAATTCATTAGATTGTTGTATACAAAAGTTTAATGCAGCTGTAAAAGAAGGTCCTTATTATATCTGTGTAGTTTGTAATAGACTTCTTTACTACAAAAGCGTTCACTGTTTTAATGCAGACAGATATAGCTTTAATTCAAAAGTTTTTACAGATGTAAAATCGTATGACGGAAAAGCATATATTTGTAAGACGTGTCATTTGAAAATAAAGAAGAAAACTATACCTTGTCAAGCAGTATTTAATAACCTTGCAGTTGATGATATTCCTGGAGAATTAGCTGGTTTAAGAAAGCTAGAACAAATATTAATTGCACAAAGAATAGTTTTCCAAAAGATTATTATTTTGACAAAAGGACAGCAGAAGAAAATACTTGGTGCAGTTTGTAATGTTCCAGTAAGTTGTGAAGAGACGTGTACTTCACTTCCACGTGCACCTGCGAATTCGGGCATAATTCTTGTTAAGTTGAAAAGGAAATTGCAGTTTAAAGGGCATGTTTATTTTGAAGCTGTTCGTCCGAGAGTTTTATTACAGGCGTTAGATTGGTTAAAAGCAAATAATTTTCTTTACGAAAATATATCTGTTAATTTGGATAGTAGTTATAGCGAATTCAATTTTATGCGTAATATTAATGATATCAGAATTGAGAATCAACCGTGTAACGATGACAATGGTGATTATTATGAGCAGAATAATAACCATGTAGCTAATGACGTTTATAATGATGAACATTATGTTGATAATTACGACAATTATAATGATGATGATTGGCAAGGCAATTATTATAATAATGGTGATTATTGTGAGGAAAATAATGATATTTATGATGAAGATGAAAGTGATAAAGAAGATCCGTTAGATGATTTTAGAACACCTAGTTGTGAAACTTGTTTACAGTCTATTATTCCAGATTACCCATGTATTGTTAATGAGGAAACAAATAAGAATGATATATCTGTTGGCAATGAGATATATAATATTGCACCTGGAGAGGGTAGACATCCTGTATGTATTATGTCAGATAGATATTGCGAGGAATTTGCTTTTCCTGTATTATTCTCTAAAGGTAGATTTGGCTATAAAGACGAAAGAGAAATAAAATTAACACCTGTGAAATATTTTAATGCACGTTTACTTCACTATAGTGGAAGATTTGCAATGAATGCAGAATATTTATTTTTTGCGCAGTTTGTTATGGAACAAAAAAAGGTGTCAGATAGTATAAATGTGGCTTTAAAAAAAATGTGTGGTAAACGTTTAACAGCGTCAGAATTTAGGTCAAATGAGGAATGTGTGAAAAAGTTAATTTTCAAAGATCAAGCTTGTCTTTTTTTGAGAGCTATTCCAGGTAGTCCGCCTTATTGGCAAAAATTTATGTTTGAAGTTATTGCAATGGTTCATCAACTTGGAATTCCTACTTGGTTTATGACTTTATCTTGTGCAGATTTAAGGTGGCCTGAATTATTTCACATTCTTGCACGAATTAAAGGTGAAAATTTGAGTGACGATGATATAGAAAATTTGTCTTATAATGAAAAGTGTTCGTTTCTTAATCTTAATCCTGTTATTGTAGCTAAACATTTTCAGTATAGAGTGGAAATGTTTTTTAAAGAGATTTTACTTAGTAAAGTAAAACCTATTGGCAATATTTTATACTATGCTCTTAGAGTTGAATTTCAAATGAGAGGATCACCACATTTGCATGCGTTAATTTGGACTTCTGATTGTCCTGAATTGAAACCTGGTAATGAAGATATGTATATTAGATATATTGATAAACATGTGAAGGCTACTCTTCCAGACAAAGAAAATGATGCTGAAATGTTTGAATTAGTTAGTACATTTCAGAGACATTGTCATTCAAGAAGTTGTAGAAAATACAAAAATATACCTTGTAGATACAATTTTGGAAAATATTTTACGGAAGAGACCATAATTGCTAAGCCAATATCAGATGATGTAAGTGATGAGGAAAAAAGAGCTATATTAGATAGACGAAGTGCAATATTGGCTGTAGTTAAATTTAAAATTAATGAAATTCTTGATACTGTATGAAATGAAATTCTTGATCCAAGTAAAAGTAGTTTTGATGAAAATACACAGATGGAGGATATTTTGCGTGATTGTGAAGTTTCAAAAGAAGAGTATAAATGGGCATTGTCTATTTCTTGTGATAATGATTATGAAGTACACTTAAAAAGAACAATCGAAAGTTGTTTCATTAATAATTATTTTGAAGCAGGAATTAAAGGTTTTAAAGCTAATATAGATTTA
>JAOXRX010000067.1 GCA_025800285.1 Alphaproteobacteria bacterium | reverse complement strand
TTTTCTCAGATCTAATTGCTTTTGCCATTTCAGGGTTTCTTGCTTTATTAGAATTATAAGCTTTTGATGAAGCTATTTTTAAAGCTGTTTGTTGCTTTGCATTTTTGTAATCTAAGTTTGCACCATGTTTAGACAATTCTTCTACAACTTCCTTTCCACAAAAACGACCTGTAGCAGCAGATATTATAGGCGAGTTACCTAAGTTGTTAGAGCGGCATATTTACAAACTGAATGGATTGGCCCACCAAGAGGACAAATCGACCAGTTAAAAGAAATTAAAGCCGCAAAAGAAAGAATTGATTTAGGAATAACAACTCTTGCTGAAGAAACCGCTCAAATTACTGGTGGGAATTGGGAAAACAAACACCCACAACGAGCAAAAGAGCATAGACTTCGTAAAGAGGCAGGAATTGAAAGTTAAAATACTAAGAAAATAAAAAATAGGGTCAAAAAAAGTCTTTGTGAAAACAAAGACTTTTTTTGTATGTAAAAATGAAGATGAAAGGAAAAACGAATAAAACATAATTAAAAGAATTTCTTATTTTTAATTGTAATTAATGATTTTTTATGGTATAATACCAAATATAATTAATTAAATTTTATGCATAATATCAAAAGAATATCTATTATACTGAATTTTTAAATAAAAAATTTAATTAAAAGGAGATTAAAAATGGATTTAGAACAAGTATACGATTTATTAACACCTGAAGAAATTATAAGCATTGCAACAAATGATAGTTCATGGCAAGTAAGACAAGCGGCCGTTGGAAAAGTAAATGCAGAAACAGAAGAAGGTCAAGAAACAATTATAAGCATTGCAACAAATGATTCAGATGAAGATGTAAGACAAGCGGCAGTTAGAAAAGTAAATGCAGAAACAGAAAAAGGTCAAGAAACAATTATAAGCATTGCAACAAATGATTCAGATGAAGATGTAAGACAAGCGGCAGTTGGAAAAGTAAATGCAGAAACAGAAAAGGGTCAAGAAACAATTATAAGCATTGCAACAAATTCTAATTATAGAGATGCTAGACGAGCGGCAGTTAGAAAAGTAAATGCAGAAACAGAAAAGGGTCAAGAAACAATTATAAGTATTGCAACAAATTCTAATTATAGAGATGCTAGACGAGCGGCAGTTAGAAAAGTAAATGCAGAAACAGAAAA
>JAOXRX010000066.1 GCA_025800285.1 Alphaproteobacteria bacterium | reverse complement strand
TGTTTGAAAGTATATGTTACTGAAAAAGAAAAAAATCTATTAGAAAAAAAAGCAAGCTATTGTAATTTAAACATGACCAATTATTTAAGAACTATTGGAATAGATGGTGTGATTATAAAGAGAGATTATAGATGGATGAATGATGTCAATAAAATTGGGTCCAATATAAATCAAATAGCTAAAAAAGTAAATCAACAAAATAAAATGTTAGAAAAAGATTTCGTAGAACTTCAAAGAGAAGTAGAAAGACTTTCTAGCTTATTGTACTTAGAAATATTAAAATGAAAAAGACACTCGGCGTTAGCCAGAAGGAACTTGCATAAAGGCATCGCAAGTCCCTTCGGTCCATAGTGTAATGAAAACTAACAAGTCAATGTAGTATTTGAAAAATATCTATTAGGATCAACGATATTCCTTATTAATAAAATTAAAGTATAAGTTAAAGAATTATGGAATCAAATGTGGAGATATTTTTAAAATCTCCACATTTGACATGAAGACAGACATATAAAGTTAAATGAAAAAAGCAGCGATATAACAAATTGTTATATCGCTGCTTTTTTCATTTGATCTTAGTAAGGAACATCATCATCTATATAGTAACTATCATTACCAACACCTAACCATAAAGAAAAAGTTCCTCCTGCAATACTTCCGCCACCCCAAGGAGTATCAATTGCATAATTAGCAGTCCAATCTTGTCTAACTAGAGCATATCTATGTCTGCGTTCATCTTCTTTTTCTCTTTCAACTATAACTGTTTTATAATTAACTTCTCCAAAACCAGTTACGTTTCCAGAAAAGCATCCTGATGGAATTAAGTAATCAGGACCATCAACTACATTGACCCATTCGGCAAAGAAATAAGCTGATTGAGCACCTACTGTTTTAGCTATTCTCCAATCCCAATACCATGAATAACCAGAGCCTGATTCATATCCATAAGTAGTTAAAGTTGATTCAGGAAGAGTGTACCCAAAGTTTGAAAGATGATTATTTGAATTTTTAGATTTTAGAGAAAGTACTTCATTTAAGTCAGTTTTATTTTTTATTTTTCTTTTCAACAAAGCATTGCTTTTTTTTGAACCATCGATTCTTATTTTGTTTTCTAATACAGCTTCAACTTTGACAAATGAACCATCATTGAACCTATAATATCTTGTTTGACTCCCATCTGTAGGATCGAATTTATAAAAATCTTTAGGAATTAAGTTTAATTTTTTTTGATTGTAACAATCCCATTTTTGATTATTCTCAATTTTGTTGATAAGAATAGATTGCTTATTATTAGGCACTTGATTTTCTCTTAAGTATTCAATTAAGTTTCCTTTAGTTTTAAACCCAGGTGCATATTCAGTGTTTCCGCGCTGAGCAAAAACACTATTTGATGAGATAAACATAGAAAATAGAATAAATACTGCTAATGATAAAATAATATTTTTTTTCATAAAACCCCTCCATATTGTTAATTTTACATGATAAATAAACAATACCATAGATTTACATATTTGTAAATTAAAAATGCAATAAATTTGACTTTTAGATTTTTTTTTTGTAAAATTAATTCAAATGAAGTGTTAAATGGAGGGGAAATGAATCTAAAATCAAAGAAGGTAACAACAGCAATAATTTTTATTATTAGTATATGCATTTGGTGTATATATCAAACACATATAAACAGATTAGATGTTAATGAATTAAAAAAGAGTGTAGTTGAAATAGTGGTTAAAGACTTGAATGATCAAGAAGTTTTACTAGGTAGTGGACTTTATGTAGGGAATGGTTTGTTTATTACAAATACACATATTATAATGTCTGGTCCGGAGTTTCTAATATGTGATTACAGAGGGGAAAATTACAAAGTTGAAGGTGTAGTTAAATATGATGAAAATCTTGATCTAGCTATAATAAAAACTGTAGAAGTTTTAAATATACCTAAAGCAGACATTGCGAATACCAAGAAATCAAAAATTGGAGAGGAAATATTAACGATAGGTAATCCGAACGGTTTTAAAAATAGTATAACAGAGGGAATTATAAGCGGAATAAGAACAATCGATGAAAAAAAAATGATACAAATATCCGCGCCGATTACTTCAGGTAGTTCTGGAGGACCTTTAATTAATAAATTTGGAAAAGTTATAGGAATAAATAATTCTGGATATACAAATACAAATTTAAATTTTGCTATATCGATAGATTATATATTAGATTGGCTTATAGAATTAGAGGATAAAGAACACAAAAATATTGATATTATAGATTGGAAAAGAGAATGGGAAAGTAGAAATGAGAAAACTAAAGAAGAGATTAAGTATATAATTATTAATTTTTTTAAAAGTCTAGAAGAAGAAGATTTAAATGATTTTATAAAATACATTCATCCGGAAAGTCCAGCATATTCTTTTATTAGAATGTATATTACACCGTATTTTGGGTGCTATGATTTTGTTTATGATGTTGAGGGCATAGAAATACTAAAAAATGTAAATGGAATATTAGAAGTTAAAGTGAACTACAAAATTTTCAAAAAAGATGGTGGTGATTTTAAGAATCAACAGATATTAGCAGTATATAGATTTAAAAAGTGGATGAATGAATGGAAAATATATTTAGCTAAAGAAAAAGTATTATATGAATTAAGTCCATTTGAAGAATTTGATGACGAGGTACGATGAAGTTAAAATAGAGTGCTATGTATTATATTGGAGAAAATAAAAACTAGAGGGTGGATAAAAAATGAAAAAAATGTTTTTTGGAGGATTGTTATTTACAGGAGGAATTGTTGGATCCGTTGGAGCGCTTATAGTAGCGGGACTTAATCCGACTATCTCATATAAAATTAATGGATTACTTGGATGGTTATTACGTTCTAGAGCAGTTGTTCCGTTTTTGTTTTTTTCCATTATGGGTTTTATAGGAACTATAATTTGTATACGTGAAGCATTTTTTAATAATGATAAGTAGAATGAAAAATAAGAATAAAATTAATTTGACCGCTTAGCTTTTTATGTTATAATCAGATTAGAGAAGTTACAAAAAAAACCACTTACAAAGTGGTTAATACATAAGCTAGTTTCTCAGAGTGTTGGCGCACTTTGAGCGACTAATGGTATCCAAAGTACCGTAAGCCACGAGATAACTCGCTACTAGCTCTATAATATAGGCAAATTGTAACACATTTTGGACTATATTTCAAGCTATAAGAAAATGAGAAATTTTGGTTTGGGACTAATAAGCCCCTAGGTATACTTGATACCTAGGGCTTTTTTTATGTGAAAGTTTTAAAACCAATCAAAGGGTAAACTTTGATACTTGCTTGTAAGTTATATGAGAGGGCGATCACAAGAGTTTATACTAATTTACTTAATGATTCGCTATCTGTACGAGATACAGTATAAATATATCGTTGTGTAGACGAGCACAATCAGAAAATCGTCTCGGCTCTCATTGATTGCGGTGTTCCATCAAGAGATAACGTAAGGGGTTGAAAAGACATCAAGACCTCAATAAGCCTAACCTAAAGAATGATATTAGTACATTGGTTAAAACTAGATGTCGGGGGCAATGCAGGCGGAAGCTTGACTATCGAAAAGATAGGTACGCTCTAGCAATGTTAGTTAAGCTAGGGGGGGGCACGTAACAACTTGAAAAAGTTGGTAGTCGGATATAGAGTCTTTGGTGACTATAAAAGCGTGGTGCATAAAACTGCACAGTCAGGAACAACACACGGAATACGGATACATAGACTATACTGATTGTAGTGTCGTGCTAAGCAGATTTCCCTAATATTTCAAAACATAGGGAGAAGTCTGCCCAGCCGAGCCATTTCATAACTGCCTGATTGTATTAGAAACGCTTGTAAAAAGCAATGTTGTTTGGTATACTGGAACAGTTAAATATTGGTGTTAACGCTAGTATTTGAACTTTGTATTGAAAGGAGGTTTTGGAATATGGGTATGCCTACTTTTAAAGATATTGATGGCAATATACATTATTTAGATACTGATAACTTTGATATCTCAGTAGATTATTCTTCTGATATTATTACAAATGATATTTCTAATTATTTTGTAATAATAGAGGGTTCTACTATTGAAGTATCTGAAGCTGTTTATCACGCTGTTGATGATTTACTTTAAAAATAAAGACTATAGAATAAATCTTTAAAAAAGAAAAAGATTTATTCTATAGTCTTTATTTTTAAAAACGGTGGTATTACGAACTATTAATTGATTTTTAAAATCAATCAAGTAAGCTATTAAAAAAGTATGGAGAGTACGTTTATAAAGTAGTAAACTATTCTTAGTAAATTAATTGATTTCAAATATCGTTTTGCGGAATCGTTGAAGGAGTGATATTTATAATGAAGTTAGGTTATGCTAGAGTTAGTACTCGAGATCAATGTTTGAATAGACAATTGGATATACTCAAGGATTATGGTTGTGAAAAAATTTGGCAAGAAAAGATTTCGGGACAAGAAAAATTAAGACCAGAGCTTGAGAATTTACTAAAGTATGCAAGACAGGGTGATATAATTGTAGTAAATTCTATTTCAAGACTTGCACGATCATTGCGAGATTTATTGTCAATAGTAGATCAGCTAAAAGAAGCTAAAGTGGATTTAGTAAGTTTACAAGAACAATGGTTAGATACAACTACAGCACAAGGTCAATTGCTATTAACTATATTTGGTGGGTTATCAGAATTTGAGAGAAATTTAATTAGTGAAAGAACGAGAGACGGATTAAAGTCTGCTAGAGCTAGAGGACGAGTTGGTGGCAGACCTAAAGTCAATGATGAAAAGATTGAAAGAGCCCTAATGCTTTACGATTTAAAAGCATTAGGCGTTATGGATATATGCAGAATGACAGGAATAAGTAAAACTACACTGTATAAATACTTGAAAATAAGAAAATTTGAATCGCAAAATCGGAGAAAGTAATTGATTATTGCTTGGATTACATAAAACAATACAAGCTTTTTAAATTTTAATCGCTACTACTTTTATTTTTTACTATGAAATTACTTTGGAATCAAATATAATGTTAAAAAAAGGAGGAATTTAAAATGACTATTAACGCTGAAAGAAATGCTGTAAAGCGAGCAGAAAGAGAATGGAATGCAGCAATGGCTGCTAGGGAAGTTGATCCACAGAATTCTGATAGAATTAGAGAAGAGAGAGTTAAACAACAAAACTATCTTACCTTGAAAAATGAATTCCTCAACAAATGGAATGTTGGTGTATAAATTAATATTTAAACAAAAGTCGTAGCTTTTTAAAGAGCTATGACTTTTGTTTATCTGTAGCATAAATTTGTTTTTCTCGTTCTTGAATTTTTAAAATAAAATTCAAGTTTGCGTTATACGCTGAAATTATTCAAACTCTGTTACATAAATCATTATTATGCCCTTTTTTAGCCCATATTTGCCCTATAAAGGTATTTGTTTTCTAATCCACCGACTACACTAATCTTCAATTTTTTTTCTTTGGTAGCTAATTTAAACCTTCCATCTTAAGTCAATGGATCCATCTGTAAATATTTTTCTTAAAATTCAAGCAATAATTCTAATCTATTGTTAAATACTTAAGCTACTCTCCACTTGTGTCTACTGTGGTTACATGGTATTATTAGACCATAAATTAGTTGACAATATGCAAACTAATTTATATAAAATGTATACAGTCAGTAACATAAATACAATGAAAAAATAAGAGAAAAAAAAGAGAGTTTATACTCTCTTGATTTCCTTACTTATTAACAGCATCTTTACTATCCGGTCCGCCAAGATTAGATTGTGTAGGTGCTTTTTCTATATAATTTTCAATTGTAAAGTTAGCTTCTTTTAGATTGCAAGAAACTTTAGTTTTACTTATTCCATTTTTCAATGGGTATGTTTGGAAAAACATAAATACTAAAACAAAGATGACTATATCATGAATGTAATCCACTTTTTTCACCTCCTTTATATAATTGCATTCCTTTTACGTATCACCTACCTTCACTTTATATTATAGGGAAATATCAAAAATTCTTTACGCATAAATATATTTTACAACAAAACTAAACTAAATTAAAAGCGCAACAAAAAGGAATAATTGTACAAACGTCTATATGCTGGTGATCATCTCTATTATCTATATATCTAAAATAACCCCACATTACATATAATACAAATTCAAAAAGCATTCACTCTATAAGTCTTTTTTCAAGTCGAAATAATTATAAAATTAAAAACTTGAGAGAGTGAACTTTAAACCTCTTTTTTTGCTGATTAGTTTTTGTATTATAGTATATATACTATAATACATTAGAACTATAAAGTATGGTATCATATATAGTATATATACTATATATGAAACAATGTTATCTCATTAGTCACATCTTTATATAGTATATATACTATTTAAAGATGACATTTAAATAAGGAGGAATGAAAAAATGGGAAGAGTTAGTAAAAAGGATTATTTGAAAAAAAACAAGGATATATTAACTAAAGAATTTAAAGCGTATGGAAAAAGAATACTTTCGATTGTTGATTTAGGTCTACTATTAAAAAAACTTTCTGAAGAATACTTAATGCATAAACTAACTAGAAAAGAATTTGCAGATATTCTAGTATCTATTAATTTCTTGGAAATAGAAAAAATAACTTTGCCAAATAGAAAGATGACAAAATATATATTTGGTAAAGTATCTAAGTACGAATTAGCCTTATCAATAAATAAGGATTCGTATTTAAGTCATTATACTGCAGTATACTTATATGGATTGATAGATAACATACCTAAAACTATTTATACGAATACAGAACAATATAAAAAAAGTCCAATTAATGATGGAGAATTAGTACAACTAAATGTAGATCGAGCGTTTTCTAGACCAATGAGAAAAACGAATAATATAGCCAAGTTAAATGATTTTGATGTAGTTCTTTTAAATGGTAAAAATACTAGAAAATTAGAAGTATTAAATATAGCAATAGATGGAGTTGAATTACCAATAACTAGTTTAGAAAGAACACTCATAGACATAGTTACAAGACCAGATTATGCTGGAGGAGTTCAAGAAATTATAAATGCATATAAAGGAGCAAAAGGAAAAGTTTCTACTAGTAGGATTATAGCTACTTTAAGGAAATTTGATTATATGTATCCATACCATCAAGCTATTGGATTCTATTTAGAAAGGGCTGGGTATGACGAAAAAGTTTTAGCAAGATTTGATAAGCTAGATAAGAAGTGTGATTTTTACCTAACTTATCAAATGAAAGATAAGAATTATTCTAATCGTTGGAAGGTATATTATCCAGCATATTTAGATTAGCTAATTCATTAGATAGTTGATTACAGAGCTTAGAAACGTAATCAAAGTAGAAATCATAACTTTCTAAGGTTACACTTTCTGATACCGTATCTTTTACAGAAATAAAATTTTCTCGATGGAAATCTCTATAATTTTTAACTTTTGAAAGAAAATCTAGAGGTACTTTTTTTAGAGTAAATATATTTACTAGATCATTTAAATTTGATTCTTTCAAAATATCCTTTTTTATAGTTGGAACTATACCATTATGGAACTCTAAAACTGTGTATATATCGAAAAAATCTCTAGCCCTGGGCTTTCTATTTGTTTCAACATAATTATTGTACTCTTCGTGCTGCTGACATATTGCGCGAAGTTTTTCATAAACTATAGCAATTGGAGTATAAACATAGATTGGAAATCCATCTAAATCTTTTTCAATTTTAGATTTGCAATATTCATATTTACTAATATCAACTTTAAATACTTTACCACCAGTACTGCTAGTTAAAGTTGAATCTTCTACAGACAAAGCTAAGTTTCTTAGTTTAGCCAAAGTGATAGATCCACTATCTAGTTTAGATTTGTTTTCCAAAGAGACTATTTTAAATTCAAGAGTATATCCGCCCCAAAATTTTTCTTTTTCTTTAGGCATTTTTTTGGGTTTCTTTTTTAATTTCACATCAATTACAGTATAGTTTTCACGTGAAAATGTGTCCTTTAGACTTTTTTCAAATTTCTGTTGAGTAGAGTCTAAATCTTTATCTTCAAAGCTATTCTCCATAGAAACATCAATATCTATAGATGCTCTAGCATTTATTTTGTGAACTAATAGAGCATTCCCACCTTTTAAAGTAAAAAGGTCGAAAAAATCATCATCAGCGAATAGCGATTGTATAACTAGTTTTCTTAAAGTTTCTAACTTCATAATATTCCTCCGTTCTAAAGTTAAATAGATTGGTTCCAATTAAATATAACACATTTTGAAGGTTAGCAAGCATTGAATTTGAGGCCTCAAATTCGCTTGTTAGGGATGAATCCCTAAGACCCTAAATAAAAAAATAGACAAAAGGGAGGTAAACGGTGCGTATAAGAAATAAATGTTTGAAAGTATATGTTACTGAAAAAGAAAAAAATCTATTAGAAAAAAAAGCAAGCTATTGTAATTTAAACATGACCAATTATTTAAGAACTATTGGAATAGATGGTGTGATTATAAAGAGAGATTATAGATGGATGAAT
>JAOXRX010000065.1 GCA_025800285.1 Alphaproteobacteria bacterium | reverse complement strand
CAGAAGTATATTCCCCACCCCTGGCCTTGGTTTTTTCAACTCACTCTTCTTGACCCAAACTGGGAGAAAGAAATGAAATAAATGAAGCATTCATTACCATGGAAAATATGATTATTTTAATGTTGCTGTTTTTACATGTATATGCTGCAGCCAATTTTTTTTTCTAAAAATATTTCAGTCCCATGCAAAGTATCCATTCTTTACAAGACCTTAGTTGGGATAAGTCTGGATAAATTATCAAGACTCTGGATGATCAAATAATCAACCATATAAATATTTCATATGAAACTTTTAAGCAAACAGGAAAACTTTAAAAAAATTATTGTGAAAATGTAATTCTATGTTTTAATACAATAACATTACAATGTGTGGTCATTCTGTTACTGTATAATACACATTGTTCTGCACTCACACTAGCCTGTTCCATAACAATTAAAAACTCTTGTGATGAATAGCTTCATAATACTGATCAAGAAATGAAACTTGAATACTAGGATCTCATCCAAGTTTTTTTTTTTAAATGTATGTTTGCAAAACAATGCCCAGAGGATATTTGGGATTTGGTCATGAAGGATTAAACCCAGAAAAAGTGAGCGAAAAGTCCAAATTATTTATGAGAGCAAAAACGAGTGTTGACAAAAATCTTTCAAATACTGTAACGGAAGTGCTAAACCTCACTCAACCTCATCTTTTTAAAGTCTTATTTTCCGTCACCATGCTTCTGCCGCAATGATAATAGTCTAAGTATTAATTATTTAACCGATAGTGCATTCTCCAGAAGATGCCCAAATGCGC
>JAOXRX010000064.1 GCA_025800285.1 Alphaproteobacteria bacterium | reverse complement strand
GCTGAAGATAATAGACTATGCAACTTGAAGCTAGTTACTCAACAAGAGAATTGTAAAAAGAGTGCCAAAAAACGTGATTATACATTTGTTAAATACAACCATGAAAACAAAAGATGTATTAAAGCTATAAATCAAAATACTAAAGAAATATCATATTATAAAAGTATGTATTCTGCTCAAAAATCTCTTGGAATTAATGCTGGTATTATTAAAATGACTTGTGAAGGATTAAACAATTGTAAATCTGGTATATCAAAATTAAATGGTAATCAATATAAATTTGAATACATAAAAGCAGATGACTAGAAATGTAACATTTTTGGTCACCTTAAGCAACAATAATCAGCATCATATAATCAATACTGTACACATACCATATATACTTTTTGAGGTATATATGATCTTATACAATATATGATTATATAATTTGTTTTTATATATTTTGCAGATCTTTTATAGGAATCCAGCTGTTAAAATCATCACTATATCCTTTCCATTTAACCAAAGCTAGTTTCTTTTTATAGTCTCTTCGAATTACTTTCTCAATTCTGAATACCTCTTGTTTTGCTTTCAATAATTCGGGTTCATAAAAGCTTCCTTGTATTTCTTCATTATTGTGATCTTTTAGTTTGTATGTTATTGGATTAGTGTATTGTATCTTATCAATTGTAAACACTTCTTCA